>CALVUL010000066.1 GCA_944363555.1 uncultured Clostridia bacterium | reverse complement strand
AACACACCATCGGCTACGAACAGCTCGCCGTCGATCTGACGGCGGAACTCGCCAAGCGCACGAAGGACGCCTACGTGAAAAAGGCGCTCGATTTCGCCTTGCTGGAAGATTTCGATCACCTCTACCGCTACGCCGACCTGCTGGAATGGGAGCAGGGCGTGCTCGCGGAACGGCTTGTGGGCGGCTACACCGAGATCATGCCCGGGAGGCCGACCATCGCCCACCACCGCTACCCCAAAGACAACGTAAAGCGCGCGACGGACGCGGGCGCGGACCTTTTCACCACCCTCGCCGCAATGATCATCACCGCGGCGGAACAGCAGACGATGAACTATTATATGAACGTGAGCGCCTTTGCCGACACCGATACCGCGCGCAAACTCTATCAGGAGATCGCCCTCGTCGAGGAAGAGCACGTTACGCAGTACGAATCGCTGATGAACCCGAACCTCACGTGGGCGGAAATGCTGTTGTGGCACGAATATACCGAGTGCTATCTTTACTGGTCGTGTTACATGACGGAGACCCACCCCCGCATCAAGGAATATTGGGAAGAGAATCTCGGCATCGAGATCGCCCATCTCCATAAGGCGGCGCAGCTTCTGAAAAAATACGAAAAAAAGGAATGGCAGCAGGTCATCGCAAAGGGGGATTTCCCCGAACCGCTCTCCCTGCACGAAAACGTGGAATACGTGCGCTCCGTCTTGAAAAACACCGTGCAGTTCACCGCCGACGGCGAGGATTACGCCAAGGTGGAAGACCTGCCGCAAAGCGCCCCCTTCTTCGCTTTCCAGAAGAAAATCAATCCTTCGCCGAAGGATACGCCTTCCCACTTCGTCATCGACGCGTATATCCGCAAAAAAGGAAAAGATTACCGTTGGAGCACCAAGCCCAACCCCGTCAAGGAACTGCAAAGCGTCACGGAAGACAATACCGACGTGGGCCGCACGCCCGACGCCGCGAAGAGCACGGATTTCAAAAACATCCGCAGCGTATAACGAAAGCCGCCCGCAGGCATTGCCCGCGGGCGGCTTTTTCGCGCTTTTTGCGTTTCAGTTTTCTTTATAGTTGACAACCTTGGAAAAATCCGCGGCTTTGAGGGACGCGCCGCCGATCAGCCCGCCGTCGATGTTCCGCATCGCCATCAGATCCTTCGCGTTGCCGGCGTTCATGCTGCCGCCGTACTGGATGCGCAGGTTTTTCGCCACTTCCTTGCCGAAGGTCGTGCCGACGATCCTGCGGATGTAACCGATGGTGGCGTTGGCGTCCTCCGCGGTGGCGGTCAGCCCCGTGCCGATCGCCCATACCGGTTCGTACGCCACGACGAGGTTTTCAAAATTCTCCACGCCGGCGAGCCCTTCGGTGATCTGTTTTTTCAGAACGCGCTTCGTGCGGTTCTTTTCCCGTTCGAGTTTGGTCTCGCCCACGCAGACGATGGGTTTCAGCCCGTTCGCCAGCGCCTGTTTCACGCGCTTGTTCACGCTCTCGTCGGTCTCGCCGAAATACTGGCGGCGTTCGCTGTGCCCGATGATGACGTATTCCACGCCGAGTTCTTTGAGCATCTCCGCGCTGATCTCGCCGGTAAACGCGCCTTTATCCGCCCACGCCACGTTCTGGGCGCCGAGTTTGATCTTGCTGCCTTCCAAGGCTTTGCCGACGACCGCCAGATCGGTGAAGGGCACGCATACCACCACTTCGGGCTTGGCTTTCGCCACGAGGGGTTTTAATTCCTCGACGAGGGCGACGGCCTCCGCCGCGGTCTTGTTCATCTTCCAGTTGCCTGCAATAATGGGTTTTCTCATTGTGTTCTCCTTAAAGTATATCGAGTAAAAATTATCAGTCTTTGTCGTTGAGGCAGGCGATGCCCGGGAGCACCTTGCCCTCGAAGAGTTCGAGCGACGCGCCGCCGCCGGTGGAAATGTGCGTCATCTTATCCGCAAAGCCCAGCTGCTTGACGGCAGCCGCCGAGTCGCCGCCGCCGATGATGGTCGTGGCGCCCTTGGCGTCGGCAAGCGCCTTCGCCACGGCGATCGTGCCTTTCGCCAGCGTGGGATTCTCGAACACACCCATCGGCCCGTTCCAGATGACGGTCTTCGCCTTGGAAACTTCCGCCGCGAAGAGTTTTTCCGTTTCCGGCCCGATATCCAGCCCCATTTCGTCGGCGGGAATTTCCTTCACGGAACAGGTATTCACCTCGATTTCCGCGTCGATGGGATTGGGGAAGGCTTTCGCCGTTACGGAATCGACGGGCAAAAGCAGTTTTTTGCCCAGTTCCTTCGCCTTGTTCATCATATCCTTGCAGTAGCCGATCTGTTCGTCGTCCACCAGCGATTTGCCCACTTCGCATCCCTGCGCTTTCAGGAAAGTATACGCCATGCCGCCGCCGATGACGAGGGTATCGCATTTTTCCAGCAGATTGGAAATGACTTTCAGCTTGTCCGCCACTTTCGCGCCGCCCAAGATCGCCACGAAGGGGCGCACGGGGTGTTCGAGCGCGTCCGCCATGACGGAAAGTTCCTTCTCGATGAGGAATCCGCACACGGCGGTCTTGACGAAACCGTATTCCACGATCGCCGCGGTGGTCGCGTGCGAGCGGTGCGCCGTGCCGAAAGCGTCGTTCACGTAAATATCGCAGAACGCCGCGAGTTTTCTGCACAGTTCTTCATCCCGCTTTTCCTCGCCCGCTTCGAAACGGGTGTTTTCCAAAAGAACGACGTCCCCGTCCTTCATCGCGGCGACGGCGGCGCAGGCGCTTGCGCCCACCACGTCGGTGGCGAAGACGACCTTCTTGCCGAGTTTTTCGGAAAGTTTTTCCGCAACGGGGCGCAGAGAGAATTTTTCCCTGTCTTTCAGCGCCTTTTTAAGGTATTCTTCCTTCGCCGCCGCCTGTTCGTTTTCCGGCAGCGCGGCAACGGCGGCCTTTTCCTTTTTATTCAGCCCGAACCCGGGGGTAAGAACGTTGTGCGGCTTGCCGAGATGCGAGCACAAGATCACCTTCGCGCCGTGCTCCGACAGATATTTGATGGTGGGCAGCGCGCCGTCGATACGGTTTTCGTCCGTGATCACGCCGTCCTTCATCGGCACGTTGAAATCCACTCTGACGAGGCAGCGTTTGCCTTTTACGTCTACATCCCTGATCGATTTCTTATTCATAAAAAACTCCTCCGTTTTTATTTCCCGATCCTTCGATTTTCCCGCGGCAGCGGCGAAACCGCCCGCGGAATCATCCTCGTTCACGGGATATTGTAGTAAATTATCTTCGTTTTGTCAAATCAATTCGCTCAAAAAAAACAATTCCGCCGTTTTTCCCCCGCCGCGGCGGATTTTATCTTTCGGGGATCTTCCCCGCGCGTTTCAGATCGGGGAAAGAAAGCTGCCTGAGCGCCTCGTACACGCCCGCGCACACCGAATTGCCGAGATTGAGCGAACGGCTTTCGTCGATCATGGGAATACGCACGCATTCCTGATAATGCGCGGCGAGCAGTTCCTCGGGAAGCCCCTTCGTTTCCTTGCCGAACACGAGGAAATCGCCGTCCGTATAGCGAACGTCGCTGTACGTTTTCGCCGCTTTGGTGGAAAAGTACCAGAAACGATGTTCCTTCGAGAACTTGTCCAGCACTTCGGCGAAAGAATCGTAATAGGAAATATCGACGAGGTGCCAGTAATCCAGCCCCGCGCGCTTGAGATGCTTGTCCGTGATCTCGAACCCGAAAGGCCGCACGAGATGCAGTCTGCTGCCGGTAGCGGCGCACGTCCGCACGACGTTGCCCGTATTCTGCGGGATCTCCGGCTCTACGAGCACGATGTTCATCATAATGGTTTCCTCTCTTTTCGTTTTCGCTATTGTTCGGAAAAAAATCCCCGCCGGCGCACGCTGATCTTGCGATAGTCCCTGACGAGGCGCATTTCGAATTCGTTTACGTCCCTGCGGGAAGAATAGACGATCTCGCCGCCGACGCCCGCCGCGCTGACGAACCGCTCCGCCACGAGCAGCACCGGCACCCCGCAGGAAAAAGCCGCCGCCCGCGCCATGATCTCCGTCATCGCGGAAACCTGCCGGTTGTACACGCACACGATGAGATCCGCCTCGCACAGCGAAAGCACCTTCGCCGCCTCGGTGAAATACACGTCGTCGGCGACGAGCAGCCCGATCCGCCCCGCCCCCGTTTCGTAAACGCGGAACCCCGCGCCGGCGCGGAATTCGCTTTCGTCGAAGGAAAAAGCCCCGTCGGAAACGCCCAAAATGCGCCCCTTATCCGCGATGATCGCGGAATGGCGGAACACGCCGTAGGTATCGGTATCGCAGCCGGAGATCACCACGCCCCCCGTCGCTTTGGAAAGCCCCGCCACGTCGTGGAAGATTTCCGTTCTTCCTTCGAGTTCGCTTTTATAACTCACCAGCCCCAGCCCGTTGAACCCGAAGGCGAGCACGCCGCATTTTCCGGTTTTTTCCAGTTTCTCCGTCCAGAACGTATTCAGATTCCCGCCCGTTACGACACACGCCTTCAAAGATCCACCCCGCCGATTTCGCTCATTACAGTATATTGAAGGGGTAAAAAAAGCGTTACACTTCTTTTAAAAGAGATAAGATCTCCGCCGTGGAATTGACCTGCGTGAACGCGAGCCTGATCCGCCTGTCGCAGGCAACGCCTTTTAAATACTGCGGCATCACCTTGCGGAAATTGACGGCGATGCGAATATCGTCGAAACGCGTTTTCAGAAGTTCGAGCTGGCGGGAAACGGCGGCGTACAGGTCGAAAACGTATTCCCTCCCGAGAATCTCGGAAAAAAGACATGGTTTCGCCAGCGCGCCGCGGGCGAGCATCACGCCGTCCGCGCCGGTCTTTTCCATCATCGTTTCCGCGTCGGCGCGGCTGAAGATCCCGCCGTTTGCGATGACGGGGATGTTCACGGCGTTCTTTACCCGCGCGATCTCGCCGAAGTCCGGCTCTCCCGCGTAATAATCGGGGCGGTATCTGCCGTGCACGGCGATCAGTTTCACCCCCGCGCCTTCCGCCATCTTGGCGAATTCGACGGCGACGCTTTTCCCCCGTTCCGTGCCGAGGCGGATCTTCACCGTAACGTTGCGCCCCGTGGAGCACATCGCCGAAAGGATCTTTTCCGCTTTGGGAAGGTCGTTTAAAAGCGCGCTGCCCGCGCCGTTGTTGAAGATCTTCGGCACGGGGCAGCCCATATTGACGTCGACGACGTCGAAGGGCGCGAGATCCTCGTGCAAAAGCGCTTCTTTCATCAGCGCGGGGTCGCTGCCGAAAAGCTGCGCGCACCGGATCTTTTCGTTGGGGGCGGTGTACAGAAGTTCTTTCGTCGCGCGGCTGTTGTAGAGCAGCCCGTTGGCGCTCACCATTTCCGTACAGGTAAGCCCCGCGCCGTAATCGATACAAAGGCTCCTGAACGCGAAATCGGTATACCCCGCGAGGGGCGCGAGAAAGACGTTGTTTTCCGTGGCGACGCTGCCGATCTTAACGCTTTTTGGCAGCATTGTAATACCCGTCGAGTTCTTCCGGAGAAAGATCTTCCATCTTTTTGCCGTCGGCGAGGACCAGTTTTTCCGTTTCGGCGAAACGGGAAATGAATTTTTCCGTGGCGGCGGCGAGAGCGCGTTCGCTTTCCACCCCCGCAAAACGCAGCAGATTGACCGCCGCAAAGAGCAGATCCCCCCCTTCTTCCGCGATATGCGCCGCGTCGCCTTCGCCGAGCGCGGCGGCGAACTCCTCCGTTTCCTCTTTGAGTTTGCCGAACACGTCCTCGATATTTTCAAATTCGAAATTGAATTTGGCGGCGCGTTTCTGCACCTTTTCGGCGCGCAGAAGCGCGGGGAGGGTTTCGGGCACGTCCTTGACCCGTTCCCCCGCGCTTTCGAGGCGTTTTTCCTTATATTTGTTTTTCTCCCACGCTTTCAGCGCGCCGGCGGAATCCCGCACGCTTTCCTCGCCGAAAATGTGGGTGTGGCGGGTGATCATCTTGACGCATTCGGCGTCGATGACGTCCTGCATGGTAAACGAGCCTTCCTCTTCCCCCATCACCGCGTGGAACACCGACTGCAAAATCACGTCCCCCGCCTCTTCCGTCATCTTTTCCGCGCTCTTTTTCTTCACGGCGTCGATGAGTTCGTACGCCTCCTCGATCAGGCATATCTCGATGCTTTCGTGGGTCTGCTCCCTGTCCCAAGGGCAGCCCTGCGGGGAACGGAGAAAGCGGATGATCTCCGTAAGGTCCTCAAAGGTAAAATGCTCTTTACCGACGATCCGCTTTACACTTTCGGGCAAATCGCTCCTGATTTTCATAAACGCTCTCCTTGGCGGCGCGCCGCCGTTTGCTTACCTTTATACTATACAGCAAATTGAAGAGAACCGCAACCAAATAGCACACATTTAAGGAAATCGCCGCGCCGTAAACGTGCAGCGCGGCATTCGGCAGCAGAACGATTTCCAGCGCGATCTTCGCCGCGACCCCCAGCCCCATGCCGAACAGCGGCGCATAGGCTCTGCCTTCGGCGACGAGGAGGGCGTTCGCCGTCTGTAAAAGCGACATCGTTACGACGCTCGGCGCGAGCAGTTTCAACAAGTTGACGGCGATCTCCTTTTCCGCGGCGGAGAGGGAAAAGAACAGCGTGCGCACGGCAAAGCGCGGCAGCAAAAAACACGCGCCGCCCGCCGCGGCGGAAAGCGCCAGCGTGAGCCACAGCGCGAAAGCGGATTTCGCCTTTCCGCCGGAAACGTAGGGCACCGCCGCCGCGGCGATCCCGTAACACAGCGAAACGGGCAGGTTGACGACGGTCATCACCCCGCCGGAAAACAATCCGTAAAGGGAAGTGGCGTTTTCCGAATATCTGCCGACGAGGTTGAGGATGAGAAAACTGTCCGCCGCCTGCGAAAGGGGCAGCAGCACGCCGACCAGCGTAACGGGCAGGCAGATCTTCAAAAGCGTTTTGAGCGCGGCGCGGGAAGAAAACATTTCCCCCGAAGAACCCGCGCCGCCGAACACCCCCCTTTTTCCCGCGCGGCGATAAAGGGCGCAAAGCAGGATCAGCGCGGCGATCTCGCTCAGCGTTACCGCCGCTGCCGCGCCGGCGGCGGCAGCGGCGGCGTCGGGCATGAGCAGCCGCGCAAGCAGCAGCCCGAAAACGAGTTTCACCGCCTGTTCGGCGATCTGCGAAAGGGCGGTGGGCGCCATCCGCGCATATCCCTGAAAATAGCCGCGCAGGCACGAAAGCAGCGCCACGAAGAACACCGCCGGCGCGAGAAATACGTAAGCGTTTGCCGCGAGAATATCGCCCTGCGCCCGCGCGAGGAGGCGGGAAAAAGCCGCCATCGCCAGCGAAGCGGCGGCGCCTAAAAGCGCCATCGCCGTAAGCGCCGTTTTCAGCAGAACGCGGTTTTTGCGATGTTCCCCCGCCGCCGCGTTTTCCGCAACGAGTTTGCTCAGCCCGCAGGGCAGCCCCGCCCCCGCGAAATCCAGCAGGATGCAGTATACGGGAAACACCATCTGATACAGCCCCAGCCCCGCGCCGCCGAGGATGTTCGTCAGCGGGATGCGGTAAAGCGCTCCCAGAAGTTTCGCCCCGAAACTGCCGGCGGAAAGCGTCGCCGCGCCCCGCGCGATGCCCTTCTCCGCGGAAAACGGCGGCTTTTTCAAAGCGGATTCCGCCGTCCGTCCGCGCGAAAATGCGCGGCTTTCAGACGAATTTGCGCGCAAGGAACGCCGCCCCCAGTTGCAGCAGTTTTACGTCGCCGCCGTCGAAAACCGTTTCTTTGCGCTCGTCGAGCAGGGCGACGGAGCCGATGCTTTCCCCGCCGAGCAGTACGGGAACGATCACCTGACTCGAAAACCGCTCCATTCCCCGCGCGAGGGGCGCGGCGTTGCCGGTATCGCCGTTGATGAGCACGCTTTTTTGCTCTTTCAGCCGCGCGGTATACGCCGCCGTGAGGGGCGCGCCGACGAAATCGGCAAGGTCCTCGCCGGAAACGCAGACGATTTTTTCGTTATCGGTGAGCACGCACGCCCTGCCGGTAACGAGCGCCGCCGCGGCGGCAAATTCCTTCCCCTCGCTCTCCAGCCCCGCCACGGGGGAATATTTGCGCAGGATCAGCCGGTCGCTTTCGGTAAAGATCTCCATGGGCGCGCCCGCGCTCAGCCGCAGGGTCTTTCTCAGTTCCATGGGGATGACCACCCTGCCCAGTTCGTCCATACGCCTGATGATTCCCGTTGCTTTCATACAATAAAAACTCCTTTCCTTTTTTTCTTAGCGTTTGCAAAAGGAGCGTTTCTATGCGCCGCGCACGGTTTTATCAAAAACGGCGACAATATAAAATAGCACCATAGTGCTGATATGGCAAATTATACAACCATGGTGCTAATATATCGATAAAAAAAGGATAAGAACATGAAAATCATCGTCGGCGAAAGAATAAGGGGTTTGATGCAGGAACACGGGCTGAGCCAAGTCGCGCTCGCGGAAAAAATCGACGTAAAACAAAACACCGTAAGCGCGTGGGTACTCGGCAGAAAAGAGCCTTGTATCGAAAACTTATGGCGTTTGGCAAATTATTTTGACGTGTCCATCGATTATCTCGTGGGCAGAACGGGCGATTGAATTTATTTCGGCACGACGCCGAAGGTTTTTAAGCGGAAGGCGATCGCCTCCACCTGCACGAGGTAATAGCCGTTTTCCCTGACGACGCGCATCTGCGGCGGCGTTTTCAAATCGAAATAGTCGCTCAAAAGCGCCGTCAGATCGGACGTGATGAGTTCGTCGAAATTTTCCGCCACGTTGAGGCGGTCGGTTTCCAGCACGGTTTTCAGCCGCGTGAGTTCCCCCGTCAGTTTGCTCATACGCTCCTCCTCAACCCCCGCTTGATCTGCCCGAAAAAGCCGGTATAGCGGGCGGTGGCGTCGTAGATGCGGCGGGTATCTTCCTCCACGTTGCGCGCGAGTATCCTAAACGCCCTGCCGATGCGGCTCGCCGGCGAAAAGCCCGCGCCGTAGAGCATCACGTCGTCCTCGTCGGGCAGCACGCCGATCAGGGGGATTTTCAGAAGCGATTCCATATCTTTGGGGGAAAGCGTCTTTTCCACCGCCACCAGATCCCCCCGCACGCGGTTCGCCACCAGCGAGATCTTTTCGAGTTTGTAACTCTTCAGGATGGAAACCACCTTGTCGGCGTCCCTCAGGCTGGAAAAGCAGGGCGTGGAAACCAAGATCGCCTCGTCCGCGCAGGACACCGCGCGGTGAAAGCCCGCGTCCACCCCCGCGGGGCAGTCGAGCAGCAGATAGTCGAAAAGCGGGGAAAGATTTTCCGTAACCGCTTTCAGATTCTGCCCCGTTACGGCAGAGGTCGCCCTCAGATTGTCCGAAGGCAGCACGTAGAGATTTTTATGCCCGTTATCCTGCACCAACGCCTGTTTCACGCGGCAACGGCCTTCCAGAACGTCGTTGATGTCGTAAACCACTTTGTTTTCGATCCCCATCACCACGTCCAGATTGTTCAGCCCGAAATCCACGTCCACCAGCGCGACGCGCGCGCCCAAAAGGCTTAAATTCATCCCGAGATTCGCCGCGACGGTGGTTTTGCCGACGCCGCCCTTTCCCGAAGTAATCACGATTTTTCTCGCCATAACATCCTCCGCGCCCCCCGCGCAAAGGTCATTGTAACGCAAAATCAAAGGGAGAAAACCGTCCGATAACGCCCGAAAAAGCGGTTTTTTGTCGAAAACCCCTTCCTCCCGCCCGCCGCGGACAGAAAAATTGCCCCCGCGCAGATCTGCGCGGGGGGCGGTCTTTTCATTCTCCGTTTTGCCGTCAATCCGCGTTCAGGGCGAGTTTCGCCGCCAGTTCCGGCGTGCCGAGCAGGCTGCCCAGCCCCGATACGGTGCTCATCGCGGGGTTTTCCGCGATAATGACGTTCATATTGAATTTCGCTTTATAATAACTTTCCAGTCCCGCGAGCGCCGCCGCCCCGCCGGAGACGTATATCCCTTTATGGCGGATCTCCGCGGAAACTTCCGGCGGCAGTTTGGAAAGCACGGAACCCGCGATCTCGAAGATCTTGTCGTAATATTTTTTCACGGGTTCGATGACGTCGCGCGCGCGCAGTTCCACAGACCGCGGGCGGCCGTTGGAAAGATCCCTGCCGTTGACGACGGCGCCGAGGGTGTCGTTTTCAAACAGGCTGCCGATCTGCACCTTCACCCGTTCGGCGGTCTGCAGCCCGATCTGCAGATTGCAGGAATCGGCGATGAAATCGATGAGGGCGGCGTCGGTATTCTTGCCGCCGAGCCCCACCGAAACGCCGGCGATGATCCCGTCGAGCGACAGCGCGGCGATGTCGGTAACGCCGCCCCCCATATCGATGACGAAACAGGGGGAATATTCGCTCAGCGGTATGCCGCTGCCGATCGCCGCGGCGACGGGCGTTTCGATCAGATATGCGTGGTCGACGCCGCAGGCTTCCAAAGTATTTTCCAGTTTCTTCAAAAGCGCGGTATCCGCGCCGCAGGGCACGGCGACCATCGCCTCCGAGGAAAAACTCTGCCTGTACCCGACTTTGGCGAGGAACCCGCCGAGCATGCGCGCCGCCAGTTTTTCGTTGACGACTTCCCCCTCGAACACGGGGAACACCGTCTTTGTGTTTTCCGCCGTTTTGCCGATGAGTTTTTTCGCCTCAAGCCCGATGGCTTTGACTCTGCCGCCCGCCGTATCGAGCGCCACCACGGAGGGTTCGTTCAGCACGATCCCCGCGCCGAGCGTATAGATTTTCGTATCGGATGTTCCCAGATCGATCGCCGTTTTCATCGTTTTTCACCTCTCTTCTTTCAGATACCCTTCCGCTTGCAGAATGCGGCGCACGTATTCCATCGGCAGCCCCACCACGTTGGTGTAACTGCCCTCTATGCGTTCCGCAAGCCCGCCGTCCTGTATGCCGTAAGCGCCCGCCTTGTCGAGGGGCGAACCCGTCGCCACGTAACGGGCGATGAACGCCTCGTCGAGGCGGCGGAAAAAGACCTTTGTCTTTACGCATTCGTTATAGACCTTCCCGCCCGTGAGGAACGCCACGCCGGTCATCACCTCGTGCGCCCTGCCGCCGAGCAGGCGGAGCATGCGCTTCGCGTCCTCTTCGTCCTTCGGCTTGCCGAGCATTTTTCCGCCGACGACCACGGCGGAATCGGCGGCGAGCACGGCGCCCTTTTCCCTCGCAAAGACGGCGCGCGCCTTTGCGAGGGCGATTTTTTTCACCGTTTCTTCCGGCGTACCGGCGCAAACCGCAGCCTCGTCGATATTTGCCGGAACGACGAGAAACGGGATGCCCAGTTCCCTTAAAAAAGCGGCGCGCCGCGGCGACGCGCTCGCCAATATAATCGGTTTATCCACGCACATATACGCGCACCTTTCTTAACAAAAACGCCGTGTTTTCCACGGCGGTTATTGCTTTTGCCGGCGATCCGGCTGCCTTACAAAATTTCGAGATTCTTTTTGAATACCTTTCTGAAATCCTGCCCGATCTGCAGCGCGGAATTGATTTCCAGCGCCGCGTCGCCGTTGAGTTCGGTTTTCATGATGACGGAATCGCCTAAAATATCGCAGTTGATGCCCTTCACGGCCGAAGTCATGCTGCGGTCGAGACTGTCCGCGATGCGCAGCATCACGCCCATCTTTTTGACGGCTTCGATATCGTCGTCGGTAACGAGGTCGCGGTACTTCGCCCATTCGGCGAGGTTTATATCCTCCATCGAGGTGTTCGCCGCGACGAATGCCGCCAGAACGGTGTCGCGGTGGCTCAGCCCGTAGATGTTGGCGTTCATGACGGCGTAGCCGCTGTGTTTTTCGTAATTGTAAAAATCCACCCTTCTGCCGGCGTCGTGCAAAGACGCCGCCACTTTGAGGATCTTCAGATGCTGGCGCGGGAATTTATGCAGCACGCGCAGCTGTTTGAAGAGTTGGATGGAAAGGTCCACAACCTGTTCGGTATGCTGTTTGTTGCAGCCGTAAAATTCGATGAGCCCCGCAAGGGAATACCCGAGGATGTCGGAAATCGGTTTATCCATCGTGGTGGGCACGGCGTAATTGAAGATGATCCCCGTCCTCAGCCCGCTGCCGCTGATGACGATGTCGCCGAGATTCATGTACTTCTTAAACGCGGCAACCGCCGCCAGCGCGCTGGGCAGAATGTCCGCGCGCCCGCTCGAAAGCCCGCGGATCTTCTTCTTCCTGTCGAGTTCGAGGGATTTGAGCATATTGTACGTGTGGGTGAATTCCACGTCTTTGAGCACGTAATTGTGGATGTTTTTCAAGGGGTATTTGCGCATGATCTTCGCCATGCGGCAAAGATTGCGGAAGGACCCTCCCACGCCGATGAACTGCGTTTCGGGATCGACGTTTTCCAGCCACGGGATGCGCTTTAACTGCTCGGTGAAAAACTCCTCGATCTTCTCCGCCTGTTCCGCCGGCGGCAGATTGTCCGCCGCGAAGAGTTCCGTCAGCGTGATGGAGCCGAAGGGCAGCGTTTCGTGCGCGAGGAGATTGCGGCGGTTATAGTAGACGATCTTCGTGCTGCCGCCGCCGATTTCGAGGATCAGCCCCTTGGGAATGTCCATCGTGTTGATGACGCCTTTATAGACGTACATCGCCTCTTCTTCCGCGCTTAAAACCTTGAATTTGATGCCGCATACGGAGGCGACTTCATCTAGAAAACTGCGCTGGTTTTTCGCGTGCCTGACGGCGGCGGTCGCCACCGCCGTGATCTTCTCTATGCCGTAAGAATCGCACAATTTGCGGAACATTTTGATGGTTTTGATGGTTTCCTGAATGCGCTGGGGTTTCAAAAACCCGTCCCTGTCCATACCTTCGCCGAGCCGCGGGGCTTCCTTTAACTGATCCACGATGTGGAAATGCCCCGTCGCGGAAATTTCCATGATCAATAATCTTGCCGTGTTTGAACCTAAATCGATGATTGCTATCCTTTCCATATCCTTCACTTGCCTCGTTTTTTATCTGACACGATTTTACGGCGTTCCCCACGCGGCGGCGGAGGCGCGTAAAATCCGGCAATCGTTTTTTATGGGTATAGTATAACATAAAACACGGCGGTTGTACATAGGCTTTTTCAAAGTTTGTGCATATTTTTCCGCAAATTTTTTCAAGTTTCCCGAGATTTAAAATAATTCAAAAAATTTGCGCGTTTTTTACATTATTTTAAAGTTTTTTATGCATTTTCGGGCAAAAAAGCGCGAAAATTACAAAATTCGATATGGGCAGAATGCACAAAATATTATTCCGTTTTCAGCGCGGATATGAACTGAAATGCCGACAGCGCGATCAGAAATCCGCCGAAGATCCTGCGCAGGGCGTCGCCGCCCGTCTTTTCGGCGGCGAAACAGCCGAGAACGGCGAAAAGCAGCGCGGGCACGATGACGAAGATCGCCTTTTTCCACTCCACGAGTCCGTTTTTGAAATGGATGACGAGGGCGACGACCGCCATCGGCAGAAAGGCGATGAGATTGAGCGCCTGCGCCTGATGCTGCGCCACGTTCAGAAAGATGCCGAGCAACGGGATGAGGATCGTTCCCCCGCCCATTCCCATACCGCCGAGGACGCCGCCCGCGGCGCCCGCCAGCGCAAAATACAAAAATTCCATTTTTTCCTCCTCGTTTCAAACGGCATGCCCCGAAAGCAGCCGCATCGAAAAAGCGGGGCGCGCCGCCGCTCAGAAAAACAGCATCTTTCCGCCCGCCGCCAGCATGGCGGCGGCGAAGATGACGCTGATCCATTTCACCGGCAGTTTTTTCAAAAGCAGCGCGCCGAGCACCCCGCAGGCAAGCACCCCCGCGGTTACGGGAATACCCGCGGAAAGGGTAAAATTCCCGAAAGCGGCGTAGATGATCCCGCTGAGCGCGGAAACGGGCAGAATGATCAGAATCGCGGTGGCGTGCGCGTTTTTCACCGGCATGCCCGCCAGAAAGGCGAGCATGGGAACGACGAGCATTCCCCCGCCCCCGCCGAACAGCCCGTTCGCCAGCCCCGTTACGATGCCCGCGCAAACGAGCACGCATTTTTCCGATATCTGCCGTTCTTTTTCCCCGATACTGCGTAAAAGCGTATTTTTCATACACGGTAGTATGCGCCGTTTTCGTTGTTTTTATCTCGAAAAATTGCAAAATTAAAAAAATTGCGCGTCAATTGAATTGCTTTTTCCTTTTAAATGATATATACTATACGTACAATGTCCAAAAATCTTATTCAAGAAAAGGTGTAACGTATGACAGGTGTAAAATCCAACAAACTCAGATCTCTTTTCATTCTGCTTTTGATTCTGGTCATGTCCTTTTCCCTCGCGTTCGCGGCGTGCGCCGTTACCGAAGAGGAGGAGGACGATACGCATTATTCCCAGATCGAAACGGACGAACAGGAAATTTCCAACGGCAACTTCGAATTCGGCACGCTCGAAACCGAAGCCGACGAATATCCTTACACCTCCCCTTCCGGCTGGTCGCTCTCCCGCGACGGCGCGCCCGCGTCCGACGTGGATTCCGGCATCATCGATACGGCGGAGTTTTCCGCACTCCTCGACGCGCTGACGGAAGAGGAATCCTTCCTCGACTGGGCGAAGGCGAAATACAACATCGATGAAGACGCCTTAAAGGCGCAGGCGGAAGAAGAACTCGGCGAAGGCGCGGAGGAAAGCGAAGTGGAGGACAAAACCGCCGAACTCCTCAAAGCCGAGATCGAAGAGAACTTCAAAAACCCCGGCACGCCGAAGGCAAACGCCAACGGCACCAAAGTGCTGATGATCAACAATTACCGCGGGTATTCCGCAACCAGCCCGAAAGGCACGGCGCAGAAGTATTCTTCTTCCACCACCATAACCCTCAATCCGGACAGTTACGGCAAGATCACCGTCTGGGTAAAAACCGACGCCGATCTCGCCGCCGCCAACGGCAATACGGAAGAAGTGGGCGCGAACATCCGCCTCGACAACGCCGTAGCATCCGTCACGCAGGATGAATACGTCATCGAAAACATCCGTACCGGCGGGCAGTGGAGCGAATTCGTCTTTTACGTAAGGGCGAACGACTTTCTGAGCAGCACCGTCAAAGTGGAACTCGGCCTCGGCTACGCCGATCCCTCCAACAGCAAAAACACCGAAAACTTCGTCATCGGCACGGCGTATTTTGACGACGTGATGTACGAAGAACTCGAAACCCTGCCCGAAGACGTCGATTTTTCCGCCGCGGACAAGCCGGTCCTGAAGAGTTCTTCTTCCGACGGCAAACTGGCGGCGAAACACGACCTCGGCTACGCCTGCTACGACATGAACGCGGATTACTTCTTTGCCGCCCCCACGGCTTTCACCGTAAGCGACATCGAACAGACGAGCACCAACAAGGGCGGCGAGAGCAATATCCCCGACGGGGAAAACGCGCCGATGTCCCTTACGAAAAACAGCGACGGCTTTACGGTAACGCAGGAAAAAAACAGCACCACGGTGCGCGTTACGAGCCCCGATTTCGTCGTCGCGCCGCAGGGTTATACGGCGGTCAACTTCCGCCTGTCGATGGACGTCGATAAATTCCAGCAGAGCGGGCTGACCGTCAACGTCGTCGATAAGTTCGGCGACGAGGAAAACACGCAGGCGACCCTTTCCAACGTCATCGCCGAAGAGGACGGCACTTACACCGTCATCGTGAAAAACAACTTCGCCGCCGGCGAAAACGCCGATCAGACGGCGGAGCAGCGCGCTTTCGAACTGGAATTCGTATTCGGGCCGACCAACGTTTCCACCACGACGGACGCGTCGATGTACACCACCGGCAGTTACACGGTTTCCGCGCTTTCGGTAAAGAGCGGCTCCACCGACGCCGACACCTATCCCGACGACGATCCCGAGTACGCCTATTACAGCCTGCTGAACAATTCCGCGGGGGATCGGATATTCGCCGTCGCCGCCTATGCGGGATATGAAGAAGATTACACCGACGAGGACGAAAGCGAAACCTATCCCTTCACCGCCGCTTACAGCGACAAAGGGACCATCACGCACGCCCCCGCGCTGGTTTCCGATTACGAAGGAACGTATTATTACGAAAGCGACATCACCGCCGCCGACAGAAACGAAACGGCGGGGCTGATCAATACCAAATATCTCGACGAATATGAAAAGGGCGCCCTTCAGGGCGTTACGGCGGCGCTTGACCACGACGACGCCGACGACGACGTGCAGCCCCTGACGATCTACAACGCGGCGGCGGGCGCTTACGGGTTCGTATCGCAGCCGGCGACGGTTTCGGCGAATTCCTCCGTATCGTTCAGCATCAGAGTGCGCGTAACGGGCGAGGCGAAAGCCTACATCTATCTCGTGAACACGAAACACGGCGACGACGACGCCTTCCTCCGCCCCCTGCGCCTCTCCTTCACCGGCGACGACGGGAAAGAATACGACAACGAACTTTACGTAAAAGTTACGCCCGACATGATGGAATCCGACGGCTGGGTAACGGTGAACTTCTATTTCACCGCCGGCAAGGACGATATGAGTTACCGCATCGAACTGTGGAACGGCGCGCGCGTGCAGAAAGAAGGCGATGTTTCCGCCGATCCTTCCGAAGGTTTCGTGTTCTTTGACGAACCCTCCGTCGGCACGAGCGTGAGCGAAAGCGTCCTTTCCGACGCCGAAAAATCCGGTTTGCTCGAAAAGGAAGATATGGTGAAATACACCAGAAAACTCACCGATAAGGAAATCGAATACAACGAATCGGTAACCGATTCCGACGACAAGATCTCCTATTCGCCGAGCGTGATCTGGGCAACCGACTTCGCGGAAGGCGGCGAACACAAAGGCACCTTCGTCTACGCGCTGTACAACACCGTCAACCCCACGGAAAGCACCATTCCTTCCGACGAGGAAGAAACCGAAGAAACCGAAGGCTCCGGCTGCGGCGAAGTGGATCCTTCCACGTTCTGGCTGTCGCTTTCCTCCATCCTGCTCGGCGTGGCGCTGCTCGCCGCCATCGTGATGCTGGTGGTGAAAGCCGTCCGCAGGAAAAAGCGCTCCAAGAAGAACACGGCGAAAACGCAGTATAAGATTACCAGCCGCAACAAGACCAATGCGGAGATCAAGGCGAAAAACGAAAAAGCCGCGCGCGAAAAGGCGGCGAAAGAGGCCGGATCCGCCGCGGAAAACGCCGAAGAAAAATCGGAAACGACGGCGGAAGCGGAAGAAGAATACACCTACGGCGACGTACTGGAAGACTTCAGCGACGATACCGAAGACACCGTCGAGGAGATCGACGATCCCCGTATCGAAGAAAACGAAACCGTGAACGAAGCGATCGAGCCCGAAACGGCTGCGCCTTCGGAAGAGGACAAAAAAGAATAAGCGCGGCGCGCTTATCTCCCCGCGGCTTTATCAGCCGCGGGGATTTTTTTATCCCGAAACCCGTTTTTCCCTCCCGCAAACGGCGGAACGCGCCCGCCGCGGCGCGGCAAAACATAGCGCGCTGGCAAAACAAAAAAACTGGCGGAAGAAACCGCCGCGGCGAAAGCCCGCTTTACCGCCCGCAGACGGATAAAAGCGGCGTTTTTTCACCGCCGCTTGCGTTTTTTCGAAAAACTGCATATAGATAATACTATGAACGCCATCGTATTGACGGGCGGCGGAACGGCGGGGCACGTGATGCCCGCGCTGGCGCTCCTCCCCCGCATCGCAAACAGCTTCGATTCCGTCTTTTACATCGGTTCTGCCGACGGAATGGAAAAGGACATCGTAAAAGGCAGAAACATCCCATATTATTCCGTAAGCACGGCGAAATTCCGCCGCGGTTTTTCCGTAAAGAATTTCAAGATCCTGCCGGAAGTGGCGCGGGGTTACGCGCAGGCGCGGAAACTGCTTACGCGCTTAAAGCCCGCCGTCGTCTTTTCCAAGGGCGGCTACGTGGCTGTGCCCGTGGTCTTTGCGGCAAAATCGCTGCATATCCCCGTCGTTACCCACGAAAGCGACCTCACCCCGGGGCTGGCGAACCGCCTGATCGCCCCCAAAGCGGAAAAGGTGCTCACCGCCTTCCCCGAAACGGCGAAACGCTTTCCCAACGGCGAATATACCGGTCTGCCCGTCGCCGACGAACTCTTCGGCGCGGATAAAGCCGAAGCCCTCGCGCGGTACGGTTTTTCCGGCGCAAAGCCCGTGCTCCTCGTGCTGGGCGGTTCGCAGGGAAGCAAAGCCGTCAACGCCGCCCTCGCTTCCGCCCTCGGCGAACTGCTGCCCAAATTCGATATTCTGCACCTCTTCGGCGGCAAAAACCGCCCGATCTGCGAAAAAAGCGGTTATAAAGGGCTGGCGTTCGAAGGGGAAATGCGCTATGCTTACGCCGCGGCGGATGTCGCCGTGAGCCGCGCCGGCGCGAGCGCGCTGTTCGAACTGCTGGCGCTGAAGATCCCCGCCGTCGTCATCCCCCTGCCGGCGGGCGCGTCCCGCGGGGATCAGGTGCAGAACGCCGAATATTTCGCGGCGAAAGGCGTCGTTTCCCTGCTGTACGAAAAGAACCTCACGCCGCAGTCGCTGGAAACGGCGATCTCTTCCGTCTATGCCGACCGTTTCAATTTCCGGCGGCGGCTCTCTTCGCAATACGCCGAAGGTACGGCGCGCGCGGCAAAGATCCTTTGCGCCTACGCCCTCCCCGAGAAAAACTGAAACAACTTCGTCCAAAGTCCCGACCCCCGCGAAAGGCGGAAAATGCCGAACCGAACGCTGCCGCCTTACAGAAAACGCGCGCCGCACAAAAACCTATCGCCTGACAGAAAACGCGCGCCGCACGGCAACAGATACGCCGAACCGCTGCCGCCGCGCAAAAGCATTGCGCCGCCCGCATGAAATTGCGGGCGGCGCGGGTTTTACATCGGGCTCTTTTTGTTTGCTTTGCCCTGTTCTTTTTTTGATCGGCGCGTTTTACACCGATCTTTCCTTCACGTTAAACCCCTCGAAATCCGCGAAAAACCGGCGGAATTCCCGTATCGCCCGCGCGCGTTCCGTTTCCGAAAACGCCCCTTCCGCGCGCACGGCGGGCAAAACGCGCCCCTCCGCCCGATCCCGCGGCGCGGGGGCTTGTCCCGCAGCGCGCGCAGACGTGCGGCGATCCGCAAAACGCTGCGCCGCGCTTTCAGAACGGCGCGGGGCAAACGATTCTGCGGCGCGGTTTTCTCCCCCGCCGCACACGGGCAGGCGGTCGCGCCCTCCGCACGGAGCACCCCCGCCGCGCACAGGCGATACAGCCCGATCTTCCCGCGCGGCGGCAGCCGCAGGAGGCTTTTCCACTTCCGTACAACGCGGAATCTGTTTTACGGGCCGTTCGCAGTATTCCCTGCACACGGCGCGCCGCCCGCTTTCGCTTTCCGCCCTGTCGAAAATCCAATCGAAAAATTTCAAAAACATCGCTCTCTCTCCTTTGCAAGGGTATTATACCATTCTAAACTTGACAAGCACCGTCATATTTGATATAATTTTTCCGAAATTCTTACAATAATTTATGAAGTCGGAGAGCGAAATATGAAAACCGATACGCTGATCTGCATTTTATTCGATCTTTTGGCGGACGGGCGCATCACGGCGCGGGAAGAGGCGGAGAAATACGCTATTTCCCTGCGGACGGCGTTCCGCTATATGGACGCGCTGACCGTGGCGAACGTGCCGATCTACGCGGAGCGCGGCAAAGGCGGCGGCTTCGGGCTGCTCGGCACCCATAAACTGCCGGCGGGATTCCTCACCGAAGGGGAATTCAACGCCGTAACGGAAGCGCTTTCGGCGGTCAACAGCCAACTCGGCAGCGCGCAACTGCAATCGGCGCTCCAAAAACTGAAAGCGACGCGAAAGGGCGCGCCGAACCTCACGCTTTCGAGCGGGAACCTCATCATCGACGCGGGGCATTGGGGGGATACGGGCAGTTACAAGCAGAAACTCGCCGCGGCGGAAAAGAGCATCGAGGAGCAGCGCGTTCTGACGCTCAAATACCACGACAGAACGGGCGTATTCAGCGAGCGCGACGTCGAGCCGCACGCCCTTTTGTTCAAGCAGGGACTTTGGTATCTGTACGCCTTCTGCCGTCTGCGGGAAGATTTCCGCCTCTTTAAATTGGGCAGGATCGAACAGATGGGCGAAACGGGCGAAACCTTCTCCCGCCGCCCGCTGCCGCAGGAACTGCCCCTTTGGCAGTGGTTTTCCGCGGAAAACAGCGTGAACGTGAAATTCGAGATCAAAAAAAGCGCGCTTTCCGATTTCGAGGAATGGGTGGGCATCGAACACATCCGCCCGTCGGGGAAACATTTCGCCGCCGAGGTGCGTTTGCCGGACGACGGCGGGCTGATCTCCAAGATCCTCGCCTTCGGCACGGGCATAAAGGTGATCGCGCCCGAATCGCTGAAAAAGCGCATCGCCGCCGCCGCGCGGGAAGTGGCGGCGTTGTATACCTCGGAATCGAAAAAACTTTAAGGAGAAAAATATGAAAATCATCGAAGTCAACGAAAGAACGCCGGAACTCGCCGAAAGGCTGACGAAAGTTTGGGAGTAATCCGTCCGAGCGACGCATGCCTTTTTATCGGAAAAAGAAATCGCGGACATTCGAAAATACCTGCCCGAGGCATTGAAAAACGTTCCCGTTCTGCTTGCGGCGGACAATCCGCCCTCGGATTTATGGGGATTGCGGAAAACCGTCTTGAAATGCTGTTTTTGCTCCCCGAAGAGCGCGGAAAAGGGTTTGGCGGACGGCTTTTGCGGCTGGCAACGGAAAAATACGGCGGTATAAAACTGGCCGTAAACGAACAAAATCCCCTTGTAAGGGGATTTTGCGAACATATGGGATTTACGGTATACAAGCGGAGCGAACTCGACGAGCAGGGAACCCCCTACCCTCTTTTGTATAAAAAAGGAACGGATAAATGTGCTCTTCTCATAGGGATTTTTTAGGAACTATAAAAGGATAGCAAAAATTTTTTGCTATCCTTTTCTTTTTGCTTTGCAAACACACGACTTTCATTTGAAAGTATAGTGTGCTACACTTTTGAATTTGAAAGCCCTACAAGTCTTTTTTATCGTTGTCATCATCTTCTATATAATAGACTTGTGGCGTGGGTTCATTTTCTTCAAATTTTTCATAATCTAAAAAATCTTCTTCTCTTTTTTCTTCCACAAAGTGATTAACACCAACAAACAAGCCTATTAAAATATGTACCAATAAAATAGTTCCGCCTACAATCAGAAATATCAAACCATATTTATTAAAAGGTTCAGTGTCAGTAATCCAAAAAGAGCCAATTAAAACAAGAAAGAACGAAATTAAAGAAATAACAAGACATAAAATTTTCAACAAATATTCTTGCCACTTTTTTAACTGTTTATCACCAATAAAACAATCAACTAAATCATAATATGCAAAAAATAATGGTTCTAAAATAAGTTGTAACAATAGTTCCACAACTTTCTCCTTATTTATTAAAATATTAAATCCCTAAGGGAAGAGCGATAAATTATCCGTTCTTTTTTTAATCGATCAATAATAAATAAAATTCGTAATACTGCGCGGGATGATCTTCATCCCCGTCAAAATTAGCACGACAGATATAATATCCCGCTATGTTATGAATAGATGAAATCCCTGAAAACCCACCGCTTTCAAAGCTTCGACACCGCAAACCGGTATTTGGATTTATACCGGAAATGCGTTTGCCTCCTATTTCTTTAACGGCAACTTCGGGCTTTCTATTCATCACATAAAAATCCAAAGAACCCGTTTCTTCCGCCGAACAGAAATACTGAATATTTCCCGTATTCTCTATATAAAATTCCACTTCCCCCGTCCGCGTATCTTCCGCTATATTGAATACGATTTCAAACTCCACGGGTTTCGTGTTATACGGCCGGATGCTCGGAATGCTGAAATGCAACCGATGTTTCCCCGGTTTATGTTCCAGTTCGCTGAACGGCGCCGTAACCGTATCTTCTCTATTCCTATAATACATATCGGAATAAAAATTTTGCTCGTATTCCGCGTTTTCCACCTTTCCGTCTTTTTCTATCTTATACGTCAGTTCAAATCCTTCAATGTCCACCAAGTCAAAATAATCCGAACCCTTATGGCGTAATAGTTACGCGAGAATGGTTCGGATTTATTTTGTTTATATGACTTTTTCAGCTTTTATAGAATTTTTTAGGCGACGGGTCCTCCCCGTCGCCTTTTGCGTTCGCATATGAAAAAAACAACTGATTTAGTGTTTTATTTGAATGTCCATAAAAAGAAATAAACGTTTTGTTGTGGATTTGCAGTGTAAGCGACCGAAAATGATTTTAAGTAATGCGTGGCGACGTCGACGCTTTTTTGTACGAAATACATTGTTTCGGTTTCGTTTTCAAATACATTGTCGCATAGCTTAAATTCGGCTGTGTTAATGCCGTTTTGTATGCGTCTATATATAATCCCGCGTAAATCGGATTTATTTTCAACAATCAAGCCGTTTTTGTAATAATAATTTTCGTTATTCGATCGGCATTGCGGCAGGTCGGAATCTATTGCATGGTCGATAGAAATATCAGCGTCCGAAAGATTGAAATAGTAATGGCAAAGCATATTTTTATCCGATGAACTTATATTCCACGTTAAATCGACGTAATAAGGCTTCCCGTCGATTTTTACCATATTCCAAGCGTGGAGGGGGTCAGCACTTACACTGCCGCTTAAATCATCTGTTGCTTTTCCTTTAACGACAATGCACTTTATATCCAAGGCGTTAAGCAAAAATTTGAATGTTTTGGCAATCCCTTCGCAAACGGCTGTTTTGTAAAACAGAACTCCTAAAATCGTATTGCTCCGAGCGTGAAACTTTAGTAAATTGTCTTTTGCAACGTCATCATACAAGACGTTTCTCGCTAAAATATCATGCAGGCTTAATTCTTTTTCAAATTCCGTTTTACCCGCAACTTTCGATAATATTTTATTGCATACTTTCTTTACTTTTTCAGTTAAAATTAGTGTATCGGCTTGATTGTAAACATACTTTAATATTATCGTCTGACTAAATAAATCAGATTGAAACCCATAACGAAAATCGACGTAAAACAAATGTGGATTATCTAAATTTATTGCCGACATCAATTTCGGGATATCCGTTTCGACAAAACCGTTTATCGTTACGGACGATTCGTGATTTTGTATTGCGGCATAAATTTTTTTATACGCTTTTTTTTTTTTTTTTTTTAGTTTTGAATAATAATATCTGTCATATATCATAGTGCTAAATTTAACAGTTCGATACGCTATGGATTATATAAAGTTTCCTATTGGTATTCTCACTCGTCGTTTCATTTATTCCGCGTTTTTTACCAATCCGTTTCGTCATTAAAATTATTGTCGTCGATAATATATTCTGTTGCTTTCTTATCATTGTTTGATATATCAAAAGAGTCTACGTTTTTTTGCGACGTATCGTATGATATTTTAGGTATATTATCGAGTGTAAATAAATTTATGTTCAAAGAAATGGTCTGCAAAAATGTTCTCGCCTTATCTTTGAACAAAACAGTGAGATATTTTTCTCTTTGCTCAATTTTTATATCCGTAAGGACGCCGGCACCATACATATTATGCCACAATATAGTGCCTATTTTAATGTTATTATTTGATATTATGTTGCGAACACCCTGTTTGACAGGCTGTTTATATACAGTAATGTTGATTTCTATTCCCCAATTAAAAAAATTAGTAAATTCATGGAAATCCCTTCCCAAAACCGAAGTTACAACTATTGCGTATAATCTTCCTTTTTTTATCTCCAAACGGATTTCTTTGCTGATTTCCTTAGAAATATATCCTAAGACCTCCTTACGAACAGTTAAAACCTTAAGGGCATACGGATCAAATTTGTTATGCAAATCAGGCTCTATCAGTAATC
>CALVUL010000065.1 GCA_944363555.1 uncultured Clostridia bacterium | reverse complement strand
AAAATACGCGAGCGAACGCTTTTCCATGCCCATGGAATTGAGCACGGAAGTCGTCAGCGACGAGACGCCCGTAAACAGCATCAAAAAGGACGCGGCGGAAAGGTATATCCCGCTCTGCGCGTCGCGGTAGACGAGCACGCCGATCTCCTCGCCGAGAACGAGGTAGAGGGGGATGAACAGGCAGGAAACGAACACGCTCAGCTTCATCGCCTTTTCAAAGTTCGCCTGCAGCGACTTCATATCGTTTTTATAGTAGTTTTCGGAAATCTCCGGCACGAGCACGAGTATGTACGAACCCAAAAACGTGGCGGGGACGGAGAGCAGCGGCATCGCCATGCCGAAGGCGCTCCCGAAAAGGGAAAGCGCCTCGGAACTGGTCATACCCGCGGCGACGAGCCGCATGGGCAGGATGATGGAAACGAGCGAACTGACGAAGGAGTTGGCGGTGCGCATCGCCGTGATGGGCATCACGGAAGAAAGCAGCGGCAGGAATTCCTTTTTGGGGTCGGCGAATCTGCCGCCGCGGAGAAAGAAAACGGCGGCGCCCGCCGCGAAGGAAAAGAGATACGAGCCCAGCACGGCGTACGCCGCGCGGCGCGCGCCGTCGAACACGCTCGTCGCGCCGGAAATAAGGATCACACCGAGGAAGATCATCACGATTTCTTCTAAAAGTTCGATAACGCTGTACGGCAGAAAATCCTTGTTCCCCCAAAAGACCCCGCGGATCACGGCGTAAACGCAGTTGAAGGTGAGCGCGGGCAGAACGATCAGAAAGACCGCCATGCAGCGCTCGTCCGTAAAGAGAAAGCCGAAATGCCCGCCGCCCAAGAAAAAGAAGAGCATCAGCGGCAGGCTGAGCACCACGGCGAGCAGCAGCCCCGCGGTGATCACGCTCCGTTCCTTTTTCGGCTGGTTGAGCGCCCTGTATTTGGTCATCAGCCGCGACACGGTAACGGGGATGCCCGAACAGGAAAGCGTAAAGAGCACCGCGAACACCGAAAGGGCGATCTGATAGACCCCCACCCCTTCGGAACCGATGGTGCGGGAAAGGAAGATCCTGTACGTGAACCCGAGAAATTTTTCCGCTACGGAAAAAAGCGTTACGACAGCCGCCGTTTTGTAAAGCCGTTTGATACGATCACCTCACTGATAAACAGTACAGTGTATTCGCCCGCCGCGCAGAATATACGGCGGCGGCGCATAAAAGCCGCGGCGGAAAAATAGGATAAAGTATGGAACATTTTGCCGTGAGAGTCGCAAAAGGGGAAAGCCTGCTCGCGCTCTGCCGCCGCTGCGGGCTCGCTCCCGAACGGGTGATACGGGATAATTATCTCACCGCGGAGCCGGAGGAGGGGGAGGTGCTGTATATCGCCTCCCCGCCCAAGCGCGTGCATATCGCGGGCGCGGGGGAAAGTTATGCCGATATCGCCCGGCGCTATCGGATGAGCGAGGAAAAAATCGCCGCGATGAACGCGCCGGAATACGCCTTCTGGGGGCTGCCGGTCGTCATCGAAGAGTAGTTGTGCATAATGCACAAAGCGGTTGTGAAAAATGTAGAAATTTGTCGAGAGGGATGAAAAACATTTAAATAACATTGAATGTAATCAAAAAGTATGATAAACTTATGACATCAAGGGCGGAATTTGCTGCGGCAAAAGACGCGTTTTATCTTTTTACGGGCGGGAAGGACAGGCTCTGTGCGAAAAGGGCGCGCCCTTTTTGCGGATATTGATCCGCAAAATCCGTTTTCCGAAGGTAAAAGGTCTTTGTTCGGCAAACCACGCTGAAAAACGGAGGGTTATATGTCTAAGTTTGGTGATTTTCTCGACAGAAAGTTTAAACTGAAAGAGAACGGCACCACCGTAAGGACGGAAGTCGTCGCGGGTCTCGTAACCTTTATGACGATGGTCTACATCCTGATGGTCAACTCCAACATGTTCGCCGATCTCGGCGGCACGGACGAAACGCTGCGGGGTCAACTTTTCAACGGCGTGTACATCGCCACGGCGATTTCCGCGGTCTTCGGCACGGTGCTTATCGGTCTGATGGCGAAACTGCCGCTGGCGCAGGCTTCCGGCATGGGGTTGAACGCTTTCTTCGTGTACACGGTTTGCGGTTTCGGCATGGAGTACGGGCTGACCTACGCCAACGCGCTGCTTTTCGTGCTCATCGACGGTATCGTGTTCGTCATTCTCACCGTTACGGGGCTGAGGAAGGCGATCTTCAACGCCATTCCCGACTGCGTGAAGGTGGCGATCCCCGCGGGTATCGGTCTGTTCATCGCCTTTATCGGCTTGCAGAACGCCGGCATCATCGTGCTGGAAGGTTCCACGAAGATCAAACTCGCGTCGCTGAACCTGCTTTCCGGCAACGTCGGCTGGTTCGCCGGTTCCAACTTCGTGTCCATTACAGACGCGGCGGGCGTTTCCCAGCTCATCGAAGTGGCGGGCGTGGGCGTGGCGCCCATTCTGGTTACGTTCCTCGCCTTCATCATGATCGCCGTCATGTCCAAAAAGAACGTGCGCGGCGCGGTGCTGTGGGGCATCCTCGGCGGATCGGTGCTGTATTACATCTTCGCCGCCATCGGCGTCGCCTGCGGGGACGCCGCCAGCCAGAACATCTTCAACAACATCACTTTCGATAACCCGTTGAAGGCGTTCGAGGATTTCGGAACGACTTCCGTCGGCAAAGTGTTCACCGAAGGGTTCAACTTCGATTTGTATCTTGAAGAAAACAGCGTGGCGCAGCTTATTTTGGTGCTCATCACCACGTCGCTGGCGTTCTGCCTCGTCGATATGTTCGACACCATCGGCACGCTCTTCGGCGCCTGCGCCCGCGGCAACATGCTCGATGAAAACGGCAACGTGCCCAATATGGACAAAGCCATGCTCGCGGACGCCATCGCCACCTGCGTGGGCGCGGTGTGCGGTACTTCCACGGTAACGACGTTCGTGGAATCCTCCGCCGGTATCGGCGAAGGCGGCAGAACGGGGCTGACCTCCATCGTCGTGGGGCTGTGCTTCCTCGTGGCGATGTTCTTATCGCCCATCGCCAAACTCATTCCTTCGGCGGCTACGGCTGCGGCGCTCATCTACGTCGGCGTGCTGATGATGAATTCCGTCAGCAAGATCAACTGGCTCGATCCCGCCGTCGCGGTGCCGGCGTTCGTTACCATCGGCATGATGGTGTTCACGTACAGCATCTCTTACGGTATCGGGCTGGGGCTCATCTCCTACGTGCTCATCCAGTTGTTCACCGGCAGGTTCTGCAAGACGGAAAAGACCGTCGTGAAGGAAGACGGCACGGAAGAAGTCGTTACCGAGCGTTCCTATATCGACATCGTTACGACCGTCATCGGCTTGTTCTTCGCGGTGATGTTCTTCCTGACGCACTGAGCGGAAAATATCTGTAAACGCAAAAGACCGGAAAATTTTCCGGTCTTTTACTTTGCGCGGCGGGCAAAACTTTTGCCCGCCGCGCCGTCGTTTTTTCAAAGGCAAACGGGTATTTGCCGCAAAAATCAGTAAAAATCTTCCTTTTTCAGCCGTGCGCGCAGTTTTTCGACGGCTTTTTTCTCGATGCGGGAGATATACGAGCGGGAAATTTTCAGAAAACACGCCACTTCCCGCTGGGCATAGCATCTGCCGCCTTTCAGCCCGTAGCGCAGGCAGATGACGGTGTATTCCCGTTTGCTGAGCACGCGCGCCATCGCTTTGAGCAGCCGTTCGGTTTCGATGCGGCGTTCCGCGGCGGAAAAGACCCCGTCCTCGCTTTCGGACAGCAGATCGATAAGGTTGAGTTCGTTGCCGTCCTTGTCGGTGCCCACGGTTTCGCTCAGCGATATGTCGTTTTTGTGTTTTTTGTTGGCGCGCAGCAGCATCAGGATTTCGTTTTCGATGCACCGCGCCGTGTAGGTGGCGAGGTGCGAGCCCTTTTCCGGCTCGAAGGTGTTGACCGCTTTGATCAGCCCGATGCTGCCCACGGAAATGAGGTCGTCGCTGTCCATCGCGCCGGAATATTTTTTGGCGATGTGCACCACCAGCCGCAGATTGTGGCGGATGAGCGTTTCCTTCGCCGCCTTGTCGCCCGCCCGCGCGAGGGCGAGGTATTTTTTTTCCTCCTCGGGGGGAAGCGGTTTCGGAAAGGAATTTTTTTCCCCGATCGCTCCCGTGAAAAATACGAGTTTGCCGATTACATACAAGATCGCGTCCCACAACATAACGAATACCGTCCCCGCGGCAAAGCCGCTTTGTTTCAATGTATGCCGCCTTCCGCCCCCGTATGCGCCGAAGCTCGTACTTAAATGGCGCGCGCGGTTGACAAAGGGGGAGAAAAAGGCTATAATGATTTTATCAACCTTCGGGGGTGAGGATATGGAATCTTTAAACGGATATATCGGCGTGATCGCCATCGTCGGCTTTATCGCCGTCATCGCGCTCGCCGCGTTTCTGATCGCAGGGCAGCGCCGGCTGCTGAAAAACATCGCCGCGGCGAAATTCGCCGTGAACGCTTTCGAGGAAGTCGGCGCGGAAAGCGGCGCGCGCTCTTACGCCTTCATCGTGAGCAACCGTTCGCTGAGCGATGTGCGCGTGAGCGCTTTCGGGATCATCTCCGGCGTGAAGCATTTCGATTTTACAGAGCGTTTCAACGCCGCGAACGAGGCGGGCGGCGCCGTTACGCCGCGCACGCCGGTGAAATTGAATCTCGCCACGGAAGAACTGGAAAAACTCGTGTTTTCCTCCCTTGCGGGCGGCAGGTTCAAAACCGTAAAGACCTACGTTATCGACAGCGCGGGCAACGCCTGCGAACAGCGCGCCGTTTTTCTGGAAAAGGCGCTGAAAGCCGCTTACAAAAAATATCTCGTCCGCTTTAACGCGGCGAAAAAAGCGCGCGCCGCGTACGATTCCGCCCGCGCCGCATACGAGTTTGCCGAATCCGTGCGCGCGCGCGGCGGCAAAGGCGAACGCGTGCCTTTGAAAGACAAACTGAAAGCCTTTCTGCTGAAAAACCGCGCGCTTTGCGCCAACGTGGAGGCGGCGAAGGCGCGCTGTATGCGGGCGGAGCGCATGGCGGGTTTTTATACGGAAGAATCGGCGGCGCGCGCCGCCGCGGAAGAAACCGAGAAGGCGGTCGCCGAGGAATCGCCGGCGGCGGATGTCTGCGCGGATGCGGCGCCGGCGGAAGTAAAGGAGGTTTCCGCGCCGGAAGAGAGCGACGGGGCGGAAGAAGCCTGCGCGGCGGAGGAAATATCGCCTTGCGGCGGGGAAACGGCGGTAGAACCTGCCGATAAAGAAGTTTCCGCAGCCGACGCGGCGGAAAGCGAACTGCCCGCCGAGGAGGCGGAGGGCGGCGAGGCGGAAAACGCGAACGCCTGCGCGGAAGTCGCGGGCGAAGAGCGCGCTTCGGAACACGGCGCGCCCGAAGAAGAGGCGGAAAGCGCGCCTGCGGAAAAAAAGGAAGAACAATTCGCGTAAGAAAAGCGGAAAAAACCCTTGCAAAAGGGTTTTTCTTATGATACAATGAATGACGAAAAAACAAAAGGCGGAAAAAACATGGATTACAATTTCGGAAAGATCGTCGGCAATTTCGCGGTGGAGGGCAAACTTCTCCGCTGCGAGCGTTACGGCGAAGGGCACATCAACGAAACTTATCTTGCCGAGATGGCGGAAAACGGCAAAACGACGCGCTACATCGTGCAGCGGATCAATTCCGATCTTTTTAAAGAAGTCGATAAACTGATGAACAACATCCGTCTGGTTACCGAATTCAACCGTAAAAAGATCGCGGAACGCGGCGGCGATCCCGACAGGGAAAGCCTTTCGCTGGTATATACGAAGAGCGGCGCGGCATATATCCGCGACGAGGAGTGCGGCGGATATTTCAGGATCTATAAGTACATTACCGACGCCGTCGCCTATCAGGTGGTGGAAAAGCCGGAACATTTCTATCAGAGCGCGGTGGCGTTCGGCGATTTCGCCAACCTGCTCGCGCAGTTCGACGCCACGCAGCTTTACGAAGTGCTGCCCGATTTCCACAACACCGTGAAACGGTTCGGCGATTTCGAAAAATCCCTGAAAGCCGATAAATTCGGCAGGGCGAAGGAGGTGGAAAAGGAAATCGACTTCGTTCTGAAACGCAAGGAGTATTGTTCGCGCATCGTCGATCTGCTCAAAAGCGGCAAAATGCCCACCAAAGTTACCCATAACGACACAAAACTCAACAACGTGATGCTGGACGCGAAGACGGGGAAATACGTGGCGGTCATCGACCTTGACACCATCATGCCCGGCAGCATCTGTTACGACTTCGGCGACAGCATCCGTTTCGGCTGCAATCCCGCCGCGGAGGACGAGCCGGATCTTAGCAAGGTGAATTTTTCCGTCGATCTGTTCGAGGTGTACGTGAAAGGCTATCTTTCCGCGCTGGGAAAAAGCGTAACGCCGGCGGAAAAGGAAAATCTCGCTTTCGGCGCGATTTTGATGACGTATGAATGCGGCATGCGCTTTCTGGCGGATTATCTCGACGGGGACATGTATTTCAGAACGCGCCGCGCGAAGCAGAACGTCGATCGCTGCCGCACGCAGTTCAAACTGATCGAGGATATGGAAAAGCGGTACGATACGATGCGCGGGATCGTCGAAAGGTACTGACGGATTTTTTCGTTCAAACCGCTAAAACCGCGTAAGGCGGCGCAAA
>CALVUL010000064.1 GCA_944363555.1 uncultured Clostridia bacterium | reverse complement strand
CAGCGCGGAACACGCCAAAAAACACGCGACAGACATCGCTATCACCGCATACAGGATCTTTCTGCTCTTCGTTTTCATAATTTCGCTCCTTTTTTATTTTTTCGGTCAGTTGACTGACCGCAGTTCGCTGCCGCCGCCCGCACGTTCCCGAACGGGCGGCTTGTAAAGTTGAGAAGAAAATGAATGTTCGTCAATAATTACCCGTCCAAAAATCTTCCGAATCCATCCCCGTGATCACGCCCTCGCCGCCTACGCCAACGCTCGTGCAGTAAAAATCATGCTCGATGACGATTTTCTGCGGCTCGCCGAGCAGTTTTTTCTCCCCGCCGTTATAGGCGTAAATCATCACGTCGTATTCGCCGGCGTCGATCCGATCGTATAAAAATACCTGATCCAGATTGAAGATAAACACAAAGTTATAATCTACGTCGGAAAGATCGATCTCCCGCTCTTCGCCGTTGAATGCAAGCGTAAGCCGCGTGGGATAATCTTCCACGTATACCGAACCTTTCAGCGTGGGATAGTACAGAAAATCCTTTTCCAGCGTAAACGCCCATTCGCCGAAGATCGCCGGCTCTTCCGGCGGCGTCCGATCGGGTTCCTCTTCCTGCGGCTTCTTACCGCGGCAGTAAATCGCGCCCGCGACGATCCCGATCGCAAGCAATATCCCCATAAAGATCCAAAACCCTTTTTTCATCGCTCCGCCACCTTGCTTTTATGCCTTTTTCCGCTCCGGCTCTTCGGAAAGCCATAAATAATAATTTACTTCGTCCGAATTAAAGCCCATAACGTTATTATCTTGCCAAACAAAAAAATCCGTTAAAAACTGCCGGATCTCTTCACTGTCCGTCCGTTTTCTCACTTCCGCCAAAGCAACGAAAGCCTTTTTTTGTTCTTCCATCGCCGAATTTACCTTTTTTAATTCTTCTTCGAGTTGTGGCTTTAACATAATTTCCCTTTTTTCTCAGCCCGTCGGGATTATTCCGACGGGTTTTTTGTTATAATTGATGATTTTTTAGTTTTAGACAAAAATGTCTACTTTGTTATAATGATAACAGACATTTTTGTCTTTGTCAATACTTTTAGACGAATTTGTCTAAAATATTAAATAATAGGGGATTTAAAATGCTAAAATTAAAAGAATTGAGGGAAGAAAAAGAATTTTCCCAAGTAAAAGTAGCAGAAGCAATAAAAACAAGTCAAAGAAATATTAGTCGTTGGGAAAAAGGAGAGAATGAACCGACAAGTTCTTTTATTGTAAAACTTGCCGACTTTTTTGAAGTATCAACTGATTTTCTTCTCGGAAGAGAAGACGATTTCGGTATTGTACAATCGCAAAGCGCGGCTCCGTCGTTGGATAAGGACGAGCAGGAGTTGATAGCAAACTTTCGGGAATTAAACCGTTTGCAAAAACAGAAAATTCTTGCCTATACGGAAGGAATGCTCGCCGCCGAACGGCAATACACGAAAAAATAATTAAACTAAGGTAAAAAATGATTTGCAAATATTGTGGGGCAGATATTGAAAAAAACGCCGATAAGTGCAGTTATTGCGGGCGAAAAGTGGATCATCCCGAAGAGAAAAAAACGGTTGTTGCACATGTTGAATCGGCAGAACCGCAAAAAAAACCGAAAGACGACGACATATCGGAAGGGCGCGGCGGTTGTTTAGTAGCCGTTATAATTACACTAATCATCATCGCAGTTTTCATTATGATAGGCGTTTCTTCTGACAGTTGTAAAGCATGCGTTATAGCAAATGAGGACGGATCCGGCGGATATAATCCGCAGATTTTTTCGAGAGCGGCGACAAATAACGATATTTCCATTGATTTTAATTATGAGGGGGTTATCGCGATCAATGTCGATGTAACGGCGAAATCGGATATTAAAGATCTTGCTTTAACTTTAAAATTCACCAACAAAAACGGCGTAACGATAAAAACCATGGAGAGATATGTCGGAAACATCTATGAAGGCGAAACGGAAAGAATTTCGATCGGCATTTCGGAATTCGGATTAAGCGAAATTTTCACGATTCACTATGTAGAGGCAAGCGTTACGGGAGGTTCAGTTTCCTATTTTGCGTAGAAAATAATCTTTTTGTACAATGTAGGAAAATCCTACATTGTAAAACGCTATTAAGTCAAAGTTAAAAAAATCCGTTATACTATTCCCAAACATAAATCGGGGTAAATATGGCGGATTTTATTTTAGAGCGGGTATACGCCGCGCTGCGGGAACTGGAAAAAATCATCGGGTTTATGGAAGGCGAAAACGCGCATTTCGAGAACGAAAGAACGCGTTTTAAAGTGCTTTCTTTCCGTCCATCCGACGCAGCAGCGCCGCCCATCGGCGCGGACAAACCGCAAAGCGAGGAGGTGAAAACAAAACAGAAAGAGAAAAAAGGGGAATGCAATCAAAAACCGGCAGAAACTGAAACGAAGAAGGAGGAGAAAGAAGTGATTCGTTTTAGCGACTGCAAGATCAGAAAAAGGAAAAACGGACTTTACGAAATACGTTATCGGCGCGGCGGGATCAATAAAACGTGGTCTGCAATGAAATTGAGAGAAGCAAAAAAACGCTGCCTTTCGTGGCTCAGCAGCGAGAACCGCCGAAGGCGGGAACTCGCCGAGGAGGGATTCGCTCCGGACGCTTTGATTTTCGGAGATTTCGCGGATAATTTTTTGTACAACGTAAAAAAACGCATGGTAAAGCCGAAAACGTTTGAATCGTATGAAAACGTGTATAAAAACCACATCGTGCCGAATTTTGGCAAAATGCCGCTCGACGGGATCAAAGCGATGTATGTGCAGCAAGTTTTAAATTCAATACACGAAAAAGCGCCGAGAACGTGCGAAGATGTAAAGATCCTTCTGAACTCTATTTTTACATATGCCGTCAACAACGGAGAAATCAAAATCAATCCCGTTAAAGCGGTATATATTCCGAAACATGAGAGAAAAAACGGGGATGCTCTTACAAAATCGGAAGAAGCGGAATTTTTAAAAGCCCTGCAAGGAAAAAAGATCGAACTCACGTATATTTTAGCGCTTTACACGGGCGCGAGAGCCTGTGAAGTAAACACGGCGGTTTTCGACGTTGAAAAGAACACGGTAACGTTTAAAAACGGGAAGTTAAAGAGTTATCAGAAAGAGAAGTTCCGAACGATCCCTATTTTCCCGAAGTTAAAGCCGTATGTGCAGAGATTTCTTTCCGAAGATTGGCAAACAAGTTCGGATCGAATTACCCATTCTTTCAGGGAACTGCTTCCGAGCACGTCGCACTCGTTCAAAGATCTCCGCCACACGTTCACCACGCGTGCGCGGGAATGCGGCGTGGATAACGAGGTCGTGAGCGTTTGGACGGGGCACAGTTTAGGGAATATCACGGCGCGCGTATATACGCATTTTTCGCTGGAATTTATGCAGCGGGAAGCCGAAAAATTAAACTATTCCCTATAAAAACACCGAACGAAAAAACCCCATTTAAACCCCAAAAAATTTTAAAAATCCCGTTTTTTGCGGATTTTTTGAAATAAAAAAATGCACCTTTTAACGATTTTTCGCTAAAAAGGTGCTCTTTTGGTGACCCCTACGGGACTCGAACCCATGATACCACCGTGAAAGGGTGGTGTCTTAACCGCTTGACCAAGGGGCCGGTTTATAAAATTTTGGTAGCGGCGGTCGGACTCGAACCAACGACCTGCCGGGTATGAACCGGCCGCTATAACCAACTAAGCTACGCCGCCATTCAATTGCTACGTTATTATACATAAAATAAGGCGTTTTGTCAACAATAATCCGCTCGTTTTTAAAAAATTTTTAATATCCGGAATGCGTGCCGCATATAACGTATTGTGCCGGTCGGAAACGTTTTTTCGCCTGCGAAAGGAGCGGCTTCGGCAAAATCGGGCGTTTTCGACAAAACACGGCGGCAAAATTAAGGGCAAAACGCGAATAGCCGCCGCAGAACGCGCATATTTTTTAATATAGCGAAAGGACAAGGAGAAAAATCATGAACGAAGAAACCATTTATTCCGAAATGCTGGAAATCCCCGTGAACACATGCAGTATCACCTATACCGCGCCCAAGCGGAGGAGAAAGAAAAAAGAGCCCCCGAAAGAAAACGTGAAGGAACTCGCCATCGAAAAGGTCAATCGTGAACTCGAAGCGGAAACTTCCGCGGCGGAAATTCAGGCGGAAGACGCCTTACGGACAGCCGAAGACGAAACGCAGCCTGCCGCGGCGCCGGAAAAGAAGAAAAAGTTCAAAGTTTCCGTCATCGGCGTTGAACTGGCGGTCGTAGTGGCGCTGCTCGGCGTGATCGTGCTTTCCAATTTTTTCATGCCGGAGAGCGGGCTTTCGGTATTCTTGAATTCCATTTTCTCGCCGCAGACCGAACAGGTGGACACCCGCGAATTCGACAGTTTTGCGCCCGCGCTGCCTACGACCGACGGTGAAGTCGCGGTCAACGGCGGGGTAATGAGTTTCGCCGCGAAAGGCAGCGTGTATTCGCCCTGCGACGGCGAGATCACCGCGCTCACCCAAGGGGAGGACGGCAAGTATACCTTCGAGATCACCCACTCCGCGAAATTCAAAACGGTGATCAGCGGCGTCGATTACGCCTATCAGGAACTCGGCTCTCAAGTTTACGGGAAGATCCCGCTCGGATACAGCCTCGGCGACAACGTGGAACTCTGTTTCTACGGCGCCGACGGGGAAATGATCACCTCCTATACGGTGGATAACGAAACCGATCAGGTGATATGGGAAGTGTAAAGATAAAATTTCACCCGCTGTTCTGGCTCTTCGGCGTCTATTACGCGCTGACGGGCAGGATCATGATGTTCATCATCTGTACGACGGTTGCCCTGCTCCACGAGTTAGGGCATTCGTTTTCCGCGGAAAAACTCGGTTACCGCCTTAAATCGGTAACGCTGATGCCTTACGGCGCGGTGATCGGCGGCGAAAACGACGACCTGAAAGCCAAAGACGAGATCCGCATCGCCCTCGCGGGGCCGCTGACGAATTTCGCCATAGGCGTGGCGTTCGTCGCGGCGTGGTGGCTGTTTCCCGAAACCTACGCCTTCACCGATACGGCGGCGTTTTCGAGTTTTTCCATCGCGGCGGTGAACCTGCTGCCGGCGTTTCCGCTGGACGGCGGGCGGGTGCTGCTTGCGGCGCTTTCGCAAAAGATGCGCCGCGGCAAGGCGCTTAAAATCTGCAAGATCGTCAGCCTGAGCATCGCCGCCGGCGTGGCGGCGCTTTTTGTCGTGTCCCTGTTCCATACGCCCAATGTTTCCGTGCTGTTTTTCGCGGCGTTTATCGCCTTCGGCGCATTGAACAAGCGGGAAGAAAACGTATATGTGCGTCTGTTTTCCGGCGTTTCCGCCGCCGCGCTGAAACGGGGGGTGCCCTATAAAAAGCAGGCGCTTTCCGTCGACGCGGACGTCAAAAAACTCATCGGCATGCTCGACGCCGACGCGTTCAACGAAATCGTCCTTTTTAAAGACGGAAAGAAGGTGAAAATCCTTTCGCAGGAGGAGATCGCGGCGATCTGCCAAAACCATTCCGTTTACGAAAAACTTTCCGACGTAGTGTGAAAACGGTTGTCAATCGGGCGGAAACGGAGTATAATACTCATAAAAAAGGGGTAAGAACATGCAATTCGAAACGGTAGTGAAAACGCGGCAGAGCTGCCGCAATTTCGACGGGGCGCGCCCCGTCGAGCGGGAAAAACTGAAAGCGATCGTCGATCTGGCGCGCAACGCGCCGTCGGCGTGCAATTCCCAGCCGTACGCCGTCGCCGTGGTGGCGGAGGAAGAACTCGTCAAAAGCGTGGCGAAGGCGACGCAGGGCATGGGGATGAACAAACACTGTTCCGACGCGCGCGCGTTCTTCGTGATCAACGAAGAGCCGGCGGGGCTTCTGGCAAAGACCGGCGGAAGATTGAAAGATCAGGATTTCGCGTCGGTGGATATCGGCATTTTGTGCGCGCACATCGCGCTGGCGGCGACCGACTGCGGGCTTTCCACCTGCATCATCGGCTGGTTTGACGAAAAGCGGCTCAAAGAACTTTTGAACATCGACGAAAAGAAACGCGTGCGGCTGGTGATCGCCGCGGGGTATGCCGCCGCGGGGGATCCGCTGCGCGAAAAAAAGCGCAAAGAAAAGGAAAAGTTCGCAACATATTTTTAAGAAACGATCCGCCGCAAGACGGAAGAAAAACGGCGGATCCCGTGCAGACGGGGCCCGCCGTTTTTACGATCTGCCGCAAATCATTCTTCCGCGAAGTTGACGGCTGCGATCTGTTTTTGCATCGTTTTGGAAGATAAGAGCGCCGCGCCGACGAGCACGTCGAGGGCGAGATCCACGAAGATGAAAGCGTTGTAGGCGAGGCTGTACAAAAGTTCCTTGCCCGTTTCGAAGGTGGACCACGAATAGAACACGAAGTACCCGCTCAGCACGTGCGCGCAGTATCTGCCGAGGCAGGCGACGACCATGCCGAGCACGAATTCGAGGAGCATGTTGCCTTTCAGCCCTTTCATGCCCCTGAAGATGCCCGCCAATCCCAGCGCGCCGAACGCGACGGGGTAATCGAGCAGCACCTGCAGCGGCTCATAGATCTGGGGGGACTGGATGCATTGCAGGATCCCGTAGATCACGCCGGCGATCACGCCCTTTTTCGCGCCGAACATATAGGCGTAAAGCATGATCGGCAGCATGGAAACGAGGGTGACGGAGCCGCCCATCGGCAGGGAAAAGAACTTTACGTAAGAGAGCGCGAAGGCTGTGGCGATGCAGATGCCCGCGTAGGCGAGTTGTTTGGTCTGCGGCGCGCTGCCCTTTTTGCGGTCGAAGATCACCGCAAGGGCGACGACGGCGAGCACGAGGAGAACGGAAAGCGCGATATAAAGGGCGTTGTTTTTGGGCTTATAATCGTCGTAGGAGGGGAAGACGCACAAGATTGCCGCGAGATAACCGGCGAAGAGCGCGAGGGAAACCCAGAACACGGGGCGGAACGCCTTTTTGGCGAACAGCGAAACGAAGAGGTTGGCGAACACGGCGGCGACGGTGTAGCCGAACAGCCCGACGAGCAGCCAGAAATTCCTGTCGATTTCCCCTTTCAACGCCATGCGGGTGATCTGCAAATACAAGATCACGGAAATCAGCGTGACGGCGAATCCCAGCGCCGCCCCGACGGAGGCGAGAACGAAACCGCGCGTTTTATCGGGGAATCTGAATCTCACGACGAAAAACGCGATTGCGAGCACGACGGCGAGGGCGATCGCCGCCCAGAAGGCGAAGCCCTGCACCGATTCGATGACGCGTTTAAGCGCCTCGATCTGCTGATCGGAAGTCAACGCGGGGACTTCCTCATCCCAATTTGAAAACATACTTTACTCCTTCATATCGCAAAAGAAAAACGCGCCTTTAAAAAGGGCGCGTCAAACGGCAATGAAAAAATTTTGCGTTTCCCTGCAAGCATTACCTTGGCGGGTTCAATGGTATAATCTCAGCTTTTTACGGCACCCATAGCGATATTTTGTTTTCGGCAACATTGTAATACAAAAAAAAGATTGTGTCAATCGTTTTTATGTGCTATACTGTAAAAGGAGAAGAAAATGTATAAATTTTTCGCGTTTTTGGACAGAATGAAGTATATCCGCCGCTGGTCGCTGATGCGCTCCGTGCGGGAAGAGAACATCATGGAGCACACGGAACAGGTCGCCGTCATCGCCCACGCGCTGGCGCTCATCGGCAACCGCATGTTCGGGAAAAAGACCGACGCGGAAAAAGCGGCGCTTTACGCCCTGTATCACGAGACGGGGGAGGTCATCACCGGCGATCTGCCCACGCCCATCAAATATTTCAACGAAGATATCCGCTCGGCGTATAAGGACCTCGAAAAAAACGCCTGCGTAAAACTGCTCGGCATGCTGCCGGAAGAACTGAAAGCCGATTACGAAACGTACGTGCAGCCCGATACCGACCGTTACGAATACAAACTCGCCAAGGCGGCGGACAAGATCTCCGCGTATCTCAAATGCGTGGAGGAAGTCAAGGCGGGCAACACGGAATTCAAAAAGGCGAAAACTTCCACGCTGAAAGCCGTGAAGGCCCTCGAAATGGAGGAAGTGAAATATTTTATGGAGAACATCGCGCCGGCGTACGAACTCACGCTCGACGAACTCGATTAAAAAACGAAAAGAGGAAACAACGGTATGGATATTAACAAATACAGCCCGAAAGGGAGAATGAGCACGAAACACGTCTTTTCCGTTTCCGATCTGGAAGAGGGGGATATTTACGAGATCCTGCACCTTGCGCGCAAACTCAAACAAAAACAGCAGGTCAAGGAAAAACTCGGCGTGTTCGAGGGCAAAAACGTGGCGATCATGCTGAAAAGCAGTTCTTCGCGCATCCGCATTTCCTTCGAACTCGCCATCAACCGCATCGGCGGCAAAACGCTTTATCTTTCCCCCGCGGACGAGGATTTTTACCGCGGGCTGACGTACCTCGACGCGGCGCACATCCTCGGCGCTTACGGCGTGAACGGGCTGGTGGCAAAGGACCTTTCCGCGGAGGCGGTCGCGCAGCTGAAAAACAATCCGCTGCCCGTAATCAATTTAAAAGAGGGGAGGGACAGCGCCTGTCAGGTTCTGGCGAATCTCTACACCGTATGGGAAACGACGGGCAGGCTTTCCGGCGTGAAATACGCGGCGCTCGGCAATTTCCGGAAGCCGGCGACGGAAGGCGTCAACGCCTATGTGAAATGCGGGGTGGAAGTTACGCTCTGCGCGCCCGAAGCGCTGCTGCCTTCCGGCGAGGCGCTGCGGGGGCTGGTGCAGTTCGGCGACGTCGCGCTGACGACTTCCGCCTTGCAGGCGGTGAAAAACGCGGATGTGATCACCACAGTCTGGGACGGCGGCGGGGACCTTGCGGGCTACGCCGTTACGGAAGATCTTTTCGGGCAGACTTCCGCGAAGTATCTGCACGTTCTGCCCGTGCGCCACGGGGAGGAAGTGGCGGATTCCGTGTTGTACGGCGCAAGATCCGCCGTGTTCGCGCGGGCGGCGAATCTGATCTATGTGGAACAGGCGATGGTCATGCTGTATTTCCGCTGAATTTCGGGCGGGGAAACAATCTTTGTGCAAGGTGTACGGAAATGGCGGGTATATTTATACCATTTGCCTATTGTAAAAATCTTTCAATTATAGTAAAATAGAAACACAAAGCGAAAAGCATATTTGGAGGAAAGGCTTTTTATGGCAAGTTTACAGTTGAAGAATATCTACAAAGTGTATCCTTCCGGCGTCACCGCCGTGTCGGATTTCAACCTCGATATTCAGGATAAAGAGTTCATCGTTTTCGTAGGTCCGTCCGGCTGCGGTAAATCGACGACGCTGCGCATGATCGCGGGTCTGGAAGAAATTTCCGACGGCGAACTGTACATCGACGGCGAACTCAAAAACAACGTGGCGCCCAAAGACAGGGATATCGCCATGGTGTTCCAGAACTACGCGCTTTACCCGCACATGACCGTTTACGACAATATGGCGTTCGGTCTGAAACTCAGAAAGGTCCCCAAGGCGGAGATCGACGAAAGGGTGAAGGAAGCCGCGCGCATCCTCGGCATCGAGATGTATCTTACCAGAAAGCCGAAGGCGCTTTCCGGCGGTCAGAGACAGCGTGTCGCCCTCGGCCGCGCCATCGTCCGCGAACCGAAAGTATTCCTTCTCGACGAACCGCTCTCCAACCTCGACGCGAAACTCCGCGCCCAGATGAGAACGGAGATCACCAAGATCCACAACCGTCTGGCGACGACCTTCATTTACGTTACGCACGATCAGGTCGAGGCGATGACCATGGGTACGCGTATCGTCGTCATGAAGGACGGCTTTATGCAGCAGGTGGACGCCCCGCAGGCGCTTTACGATTACCCCATCAACCAGTTTGTGGCGGGCTTCATCGGCACGCCGCAGATGAACTTCTTCACCGCCAAACTCACCGGCACGAAGGATAAGGTTTACGTGGAATTCGGCGAAGAAAAACTGCTTTTGCCCAAGGATAAGGTCGATCTTATCTATTCGCTCGACGAATATCTCAACACCGATAAAGAAGTTACCTTCGGCGTGCGCCCCGAGGATCTGCACATCGAAAAGGAACTTGTGGAAAAATATCCCGAATACTGCATGCCCGTCGAAGTGGACGTGGTGGAAATGCTCGGTTCCGAAACGCTGCTGTACGGCAAACTGAGAAAGTCGGAAGAGGAAAAAGAAGCGGAAAATCCCGACGAGATCAAATCGATTGTGGACGATGTTTCCAACCTCATCGCCAAGGTCGATTCCCGCGCGCAGGTCAAACGCGGGGACGAGATTCAGATGCTCGTCGATATGGAGCACTGCCACCTCTTCGATAAGGAAACGGAAATGACCATCGTCGCCCGCGACGCGGAAGCGAAGAAGGTATATCTCGAAAACAAGAAGGAAGAGGCGGAAAAAGCCGCCGCCGCTGCGGAAGCAGGCGAAGCCGCTCCCGCCGCCGAACCCGCTCCCGCGGAAGAGCCGAAGGGAAAGAAGAACATCTTCAAAGATCTCTTCAAAAAGAAGAAAAAGCCCGAAGAAACCGAAGAGGCGGAGATTTCCGAAGAGGAGAAGAAAGACGAATAATTCCCGTTAGACACGGATCAAAAACGAACGCCGCAGTTGCTGCGGCGTTCGTTTTTATGTCGGGCGCCTTCGGCAATATGCGTTTTTGTTGACAAACGGTTTCGGGAATGTTATGCTATTTTTGCAAAAACGCGTTCCGTCCGAAAAACGGAAAAGGAGAAAACGGATGAAAAAGGTTCTGATTTCGCTTTGCGTGTTGTTCGTGTTGCTGTGCGGAACGACAACGCTGACTGCCTGCGGCGAGGACGAAACGCTCCGATATACCGTAACGCTCGACGCGGACGGCGGCGCGTGCGCGGCGGAAGCGTACGTCGTGCAGGCGGGCGAGGCGTACGCGCTGCCCGTGCCCGAAAAGGCGGGGTACGAATTTCTCGGTTGGTACGAGGGAGAAACCGCGCGTACCGACAGATACGGCAGGGCGGCGGCGCGGTACGACTTTAACGAAGATAAAACTTTCCGCGCCGAATGGAAGGCGGCGGAATTTGCGGCGGTTCTCAACGCAGACGGGGGTACGGTGTCGGCGATGTTCGTGCCCGTGACGTACGGCGGGGATTTTGTTCTGCCCGTTCCCGAACGGAAAGGATATGCGTTCGCGGGGTGGTGCGACGCGGAAACGCCGGTCACGGACGGCGAGGGGCAGAGTTTATCCGCGTGGAACTATGCGAAAGACAAAGAACTGCGCGCGAAGTGGAGCGCGCGCGAATACACCGTAACGCTCGATGCGGACGGCGGCGCGTGCGCGGCGGAAACGACCGCCGTTTACGGGGAAAGCGTAACGCTGCCCGTGCCGGAACGCGAAGGGTATGCGTTTACGGGCTGGTATTATAACGCGCTGCCCGTTTCCGACGGAACGGGCAGGGGCGGAGAATGGACTTTCGCGGAGGACGTAGTCCTTACCGCCCGCTGGGAAAAGGAGATCACCCTCAATTATGTCGTGGACAGGGAGATCGTCCATACGGAAACCTACACGCACAGCCGCCCCGTGGAAGAACTGTATGAATATCTGCCCGCAGAGGGCAGGACGTTCAACGGCTGGTTTGCGGACGCCGCGTTCACCCAGAAAACCTCCGGTTCTTACGGGTTGGTCGTTTCTTCGGGGACCGCGTCCGTTTACGGCGCGACGCACGACGGCAGCGACGGACTTGTTTTCCGCGAATACGAATACGGGCATTATTCGGTCACGGGATACGGCGGCGAAGGCGGCGTCGTCACCCTGCCCGCCACCTTCAACGGCGGCACGGTGGACAGACACGAGCAGTTCTGCCTTGCGACGGGCAACGTCACGGGCATCGTCGCGCCCTTTCTGGGAACGGGCGGTTTCGATGCGGAAGAAGGCAGCCTCACCGAAGAATATCAGCAAACCTCCACGGTGGAATATCTCGTGGCAATATATTGCGACAAGGTGAGATCCGTAAAGATCACGGGGGAGATCGCCGTATGGAGCGGCACATTCGGGGGCGGCTGCACCGCCCTCGAAAGCGCGGAACTCCCGGGCGCGGTGTATTTAGGGGGAGATCTGTTCGATTTCTGCCCGTCTTTGAAAACCTTTACGGCGGGCAAAAACGTAAAAATCATTTCGGGCGGCGCCTTTGCGGGCGCGCCCGCCCTCGAAACGCTGATTGTGGACGCGGAAAACCCCCTCTATCGTTCGGAGGGCAACTGCGTGCTGAACAAGGAGGGCACCCGCCTCGTCGCGGCGTGCCGCACGTCCGTTTTCCCGCAGGGCATAAGCGGGATCGGCTCGTATGCTTATTCGGGCGCGGACTGGCTTACGGAGATCGAGATCCCCGAAGGCGTGGAACTGATAGGGAACAACGCGTTTTCCTCCTGCGTAAACCTGCAAACCGTCGTTTTGCCCGAAAGCATGGAAAGGATCGGGTGGAGCGTTTTCCAGAACTGCCCTTCCCTGACGGATATTTCCCTGCCCGCGGGCGTATCGACCATCGGCAGGAGCGCTTTTCAGGCGAGCGGGCTTACGTCGCTTACTTTGCCCGAAAACGTTTTGCTGGAAGTGTTCGCCTTTGCCGACTGTCAGAATCTGAAAGAAGTGGCCCTTTCCGCGGGCTGCTCGATGGATCCCTCCGCATTTGCCGATTGCAGAAATCTGGAAAAAGTTACGATGCCGGCAGGTACGGATTTCATAATTTCGGCAACGGCGGCTTTCAGGGGGTGCGAGAAACTGATGGAGATCGATTTCGGCGGCACTTCGGAGGAGTGGCAGCAATATAGGGAAAACCATGTGGAATTCGACCTTCCGGAAGGCTGTTTGATCGTCTGCACGGATAAAACGCTCGTCGTTACAAACGATGAAAATCTTTAGACGGATAACTATTGAAACAAAAAACGCAAAAAAGCGGGCAAACGCCCGCTTTT
>CALVUL010000063.1 GCA_944363555.1 uncultured Clostridia bacterium | reverse complement strand
TGGTTTTGACCGTTTTTGGCGCGCCTTAAGGAACTCGAATCCCTAACCTTTGGTTCCGTAGACCAACGCTCTATCCAATTGAGCTAAAGGCGCATATCGTAAATATATTGCGTTGTACGGCGTTTTCGCATCCGTCTTCACGAACCGGCGGCGCATGCTCCCTTCCGGCGCCTACGGGAAAAACGCCTCAAAATCCGCTCTCCCGACGGCTCTTATTATTTTACTATGATTGGCGGCGTTTGTCAATTATTTTTCGCAAAAATCGCATTTTTTTAAGCGGCGGAAAGGTTTTTCCCTTCCGCCGCTTTTTCCCTTCCGCCCGCCGCGCCTTATACGCGCAGTTTCTTGATTTCGTCGATATAATACTGCACGAGTTCCCACTTCGTGCCCGGCATCAGCCGGTGATCCGGACAGGGGATGAATCCGCCCATATCCGCAAGCCGTTTCATCCGCTCGATTTCCGCATCCACCGCCGCCTTATCTTTGCGCAGCGCCGTCTTATCCATGCCGCCCACGCCGAGCAGTCCTTTGCCGTATTTCTCGCGCGCGGGGGTAAACTGGTCGCCCCACGTGCCCACTTCGATGGGGAACATCGTATTCACGCCGTTTTCGAACCATATCGGCAGCAGTTTTTCCACGACGCCGTCGCAATCGAGGGAAATGACGTCGATACCGTATTTCCTGCACAGATCGTTGCGTTTTTTGTAGTGTTTGGCGCAAAGTTCCTCAAAAATCGCGGGGGAGATCAACGGTCCGTTTTTAAAACAGATATCCTCCCAATAATGCGCGAAATCGAACTTCACGCCGGTTTTCAGCATCCCCTCCGCGCATTTATACTGCAAATCGGCATAGGTATCGATGATTTCCGCGAACAGTTCGTAATCGTCGCACATCATATAGGACATCCCTACCACCGAAAGCATGTTGCGGATATTCCCCAGCACGCTGCCGAGGTGCAGCGCCATGGGCATATCGGTATGGTCGGCATCCGCTTTTTTCAGAAACTCGTAGGGGATCCTGTCGTCGCTGTACTGCATTTTCGGCTTGTACAGCGTTTCAAACGCCTCGCGGTCTTTCAGCAGGTAGTCGTCCTCCGCGGGAATGGATTCCACTCCCTCGCGGATGCGCTCGATAAGCCCGTCGCCGTTCTGCACCCGCAAAAACCCGTCGGGCAGTTTTTCGAGGACCTTGCGTTCGAACGGCGGATAGAGATGGTTCGTCGGCCCGATGGCGCAGCAGTAGTTGAAATCCCAGCCGAGGAGTTTATCGAGTTCCTTATCCGCCTCGTTGCCGTCCGCCCAGTTGGCGGCGAGTTCGCGGCTGACGTGCCCCTGCTCCGCCCATTCGTTCACCAATTCGTTCCAATAGCCGAAGTGCACCGCCGGCAGCCTGTCCACGCTCTTATAATGCAGCAGATTCAAAAATCTTTCTCTGTTGGTCATGATAACCTCCGTTTCACTCCTCTAAGTATACCATATATGAGAAAACTTGCAACGGGTTTGCTTGCGTAAAAATAGCATTATTTTGCAATTTCGATTTCCAGCACGGCGGAATGCACTTTGCCGAACCGCAGCGACAGGCTTTCCTCCGAAAGTTCGCATGCGGGCGCGTAATTTTTCGGATAGCCCGTTTTAACGGACAGAGCGCCGAGCCCCGCGAGAGGGATCTCCGCTTTTCCCGCGCCGGCGGTATCCCATACCGCAAGAACCAGCCTGCCCTCCCCTTTCAGCCCCGCGGCGACGAGGGGCGCGCCGAACCGCGTGAACCCGAGGGGTAAATAGGGCGCGGCGATCTTTTTGAAGGGCGCGAGGCTTTTGCCGTACGCCACCCCCTCTTTGACCAGCGCGAACAGTTCTTCATCGAGTTTTTCCAGATCGGAAGCGAGATGCAGCCTGCCGAGCATGCCGTTGACCATGTTCGCCGCCACGGAATCGGCATTGACGGTATCCGCGCCTTCCGGCAGATAATCGAGCACGTAAGGATACGACCACACCCCCGCCTGTTCGGGCAGAACGGCGGAAAGGATATTCCCCGCGATAAAGGGGTATTTTCTGTAATCGACCTGATCCGACGTGGAAACGAGCGAACTTTGCGAAAGGGAAAGCCAGTCGAGCCGCTGCCCGCCGCTGGCGCAGTTTTCAAAGATGACGGCGGGGTATTTTTCCCGCTCGTTCTTCAGCCATTCGAAAAACGCGCGGCTGGTCTGTTCCAACCCGTCGCCCGCGGATACGGAAGCGACTTCCGTGCCCACGCCGCTGTCCTGATTGCAGTCGATCTTGATGTAATCGGCGCCGTATTCTTCCACCATGCGGCAAATCGCCGCGCTCATCGCCTCCCTGACCGCGGGATGGCGGTAATCGAGAAAATAGCGGTTGGACGCGCATACCCGTTTGCCGTTACGGCGGATATACGCCTCCTCGGGATAGGTTACGCCGCTCAGCGCGCCGGCGACTTCCGGCTCGATCCAAAGCCCCGCCTTCATCCCGCAGGAACGGATGTAATCGGTGATGTTCCTTACGCCGTGCGGGAACCGCTTTTTGCTTTCCTTCCATTTGCCGACGTAGGGATAAATGCGCCAGCCGTCCTCCTCGTCGTGCCAGCCGCAGTCGATGACGTATACGTCCGCCCCCGCTTTCGCCGCGACGGGCGCGAGGCGCAGCGTGCGCGCCTCTTCGGGGGAATCCCAAGAAAGGTGCATATATTCGTTAAACACCGCCGGCAGCGTTTCGTCCGCCGGAAAAGCGGCGAGGACGGCGCGGCGGTACGCCGCCGCGGCGGCGAGCAGTTCGTTTAAGGTGTTCCCGAAACATACGCCTATGCGGGGCGTTGCGTAGCACTCCCCCTTTTTGAGTTTTTTCATCCACCCCGTGTGCTGGTAATTGCCGCCGCTCAGGGTAAGATAAACCCTGCCTTCGCCGTCCTCGCCGAATTCCCAGTACCACGCCCCGCACGATTCGATCTGCAGCAGCGCGAAACGGGAATTTTCCGCGTCCTCCAAGATCAGCTGCGGCAGTTGTTCCTTGCTCGTCCAGCTGCCGGCGTTCACGCCGAGGATCCGCCGATAGGTGCGGTGATACGTCTGAAACAGCCCCAGATCGTCGAAACTGAGCCTTCTCGGCTGGCATTCGGCGTGATGGCTGTTGTAAAAACGATAAAGATACAGATGTTCGCGCGCGCAAAGCGCGTCCACGGCGGAAAACGTAACGGCGGAAACGTTTTCCACGGCGACCTCCTCGTCGGAAAGGTTGACGATCTCGGTATAGACGCCCACGCCCCCGCCTTTCCTTTCAAAAACGGTGCGCGCCGAAAGTCCGCCGCCCGCTTGCAGCACCTCCAGCGCGGCGGCGCTTTTGCGAACTTCCTGCACGCGGAGTTTCGCCCCCGCGCCCGACTGCACTTGTTTGGAAACCGTCTGTTCCGCGATGTCCGCGCCCGCCGTGCGGACGTCGATCATGCCGAGGGACGCGCCCTCCGGCGCGGAAAACAGCCCCGCGTGCGCCTTGTCCCCTTCCGTGCAAACATGCAGTCCGTAAAATTCGTAATCCATCTTTTTTCTCTCCGTAAATGATTTCTTTATCAACCGATCGTATCTTTTTTTTGCAAAAAACTTCCGTCTTTTCCCGCGGCGCGCATGCGCGCCCGCACGGGTTTCTTTCATTATAAATCGCTTTTCGCTCTTTGTCAACGCGCCGCCGAAAAATTTCGGGCAAATGATTGAAAACGCTTTACTTTTCGGCGGAAAATTGCTAAAATAGTAAAGCGTTCAACAAAAAGGGGTGTCGCCAAGCGGTAAGGCCACGGACTCTGACTCCGTCATTCGTTGGTTCGAATCCAGCCACCCCTGCCATAAAAGCGCCTTTTAACGCGTTTCTGCGTTAAAAGGCGCTTTTTTTCACGTTCGGTTTTCTTCCGCCGCTTTATGCTTTGCCGGCGCAGCCGAACAGGCGGATCTTCGTTTTGACCGCCTCTTTGATCGCTTTGACCTTCAAATTGCGCGTTTCGAGGTAGCCGAGGTTCTTTTCCGTTCCCTCTTTCATCGCCGCCTCCCCCGCAAGGCACAGATCCGTAAACACGTTGACCTTGGCGATGCCCCCCGCGATGCTTTGGGCGAAATCATCGTCGGAAAGGCCGCTGCCCCCGTGCAGAACGAGGGGAAGATCCACCGCCGCGGCGATCTCTTTAAGCCGCGCGATGTTGAGCATGGGTTTTTTCTTATACACGCCGTGCGCCGATCCGATGGCGACGGCAAGCGCGTCCACCCCCGCGGCGTCGGCATAGGCTTTCGCCTCCTCCGCGGTGGTATACATGGAGGAAAGCCCTTCCGCAGCGTCCCCCACGTGCCCGATTTCCCCTTCCACCGTCGCGCCCATGGCGTGGGCGAGTTTCACGATCTCCCGCGTTTCGGCGATATTTTCCGCATAGGGTTTCACGGAACCGTCGAACATCACAGAGGAAAAGCCGAGTTTCAGCGCCTCCACGCACCGTTCGTACGTCAGCCCGTGATCGTAATGCACCGCTACGGGCACCTTTGCCCGTTTTGCCGCGGCGACGACGGAAGGCGCGATGAGTTTCAGTTCCCCGTAGGGCAGCAGCACTTCCGCCGTACCGACGATAACGGGGGAGGAAAGTTCCTCCGCCGCCTCGATCGCCGCTTGCAGCATATCGGTATCCGTGGTGTTGAACAACCCCACGGCGTATCTTTCTTTCCGCGCTTTTTTCAAAATTTCGTTGAGATTTACAAGCATGATTTTCTCCTTTCGAATCCTTTGCACATCGAGCGGGCGGTTTCGAGATCGACCATTCCGCCAGTCGCGTCCGCCGCGCTCAGCGCGGCAACGGCCGCCGCGGCGCCCGCGCGGAGGATTTCCGTATCGGTAAAGCCCTCGTATATGCCGAGGAGCGTCCCCGCGCAGAAGGCGTCCCCCGCGCCCGTCGTCCCCTTGATAAACCCTTTCGGCAGATCGTAGGACGGTTCGACGATCGTTCCGCGCGCCGAAGCGCATACGCCCCCTTTCGGGTAATGGATCACGACGCGCTCGTTTACCCCGAGAGCGCGCAGTTTTTCGGCGATGCGCGGCAGATTTTTTTCCGCGGGGTCGATCCCCGCCAGCCGCCCAGCCTCCGTTTCGTTGACGATGAGATTGTCGACGTACGGCAGACAGGGAAGCACGAGGCGGTAGCGGTCGGAATTTTCGCTCACCAGATCGACGGACGTCCCGATCCCCTTTTTTTTCGCCGTTTGAAGGATTTTCAGCCCCTCGCCGTTGTCCACGGCGTCGAGCAGCAGAAAATACCCGAGGTGCAGCATGTTTACGTTTAGCGTTTCAAAATCGATATCCGCCGCCGAAAACGCGGCGTTTACGCCGGCATAAGTGAAAAAGGTGCGCTGCCCGCCGGAAACGCTCATGGCGTCTGTAAAACTCGTATGCCCGCCGCGAACGATCTTTACCCCCGCGACGTCCACGCCGCGTTCCGCCATAAAGCGGACGACGTATTCCCCGTCTGCGTCGTCGCCGACCAGCCCCGCCGCCTTCACCGCCAAGGACGGGCGGAGTTTTTTCAGATCGATTGCCGTGTTGGGCACGCATCCCCCCGCCGAACGGAAAACGCGGAGGATCTTGGTCAGTTCCCCCGCCGCGGGGTAGGCGGAAATTTCTTTGATCTTATCCGCGAGGATGGTCCCCGCGACCGCGATGCCCGCCATGTCAGTTGGCTTCCGGACAGAGCGGCCCCGCAAGTTCCTTTAAGAAGAACAGTTTGCCGGGCAAGGTGGGGATGTAACTCGACGTTACGAAACGCGTCGGTCCGTAGCGCAGCGTCATCCAAAGGCTCATGCCCTGCCACTGCATCCCGCGGGAAAGCGCGCCGTCCGCGCCGCCGATGGCGTAATCCGCCTGAAAGAGGAGCGCAGGCCCCACCGTATTCGCGCGGCAGGGAACGAGGCTCGTTCTGCTCTTGAACGAGGTAACGGCGTTCTGCTCGATGGTGAGGGGGTGCAGGAGCGCGCCGATGCGATAGGGCTGTTTTTTCCATTCCCCGTCGCTTTTGAATTCCGAACCGAACTGCGGTTCCCAAAAGGCGATATGGCACATTCTGCCGATGCCGTAAACGAGCACGAGTTCCGCCCCGTCCTTTTTGAGCGCGGCGATCTTTTCGGGATAGGTCGGCAGATTGTCCTTCGTGGCGAAATTGCGCTGATTTGCCGGAACGCTCAGCCCGCCCAGCGGTTCGTAAAACGCCTTTTCCATGGCGCTTTGAAAGGACGCCTCCCCCGTGATGGTGTTGCCTTCGGCATCCGCCCATTCGTCCATGTTGAAACACCACACGTTTTTGCAGCTTTCCTTCCATTCTTTCAAAAAGAACACCGCCCATTTATACATGCCCATGGGGCCCACGGGCAGAATAAAGGCGAGTTTTTTCCCTTCCGCGTTGGCTTTTTTCACGCGGGAGGCGATCTCGTGGCCCATCTTCACCTCGAATTCGACGAGGCTGTCGCACGGCACGGGCGCGAAATCCTTATGCCAGAACGGCTGCTTTTCCGCAATGCTCTCCGGCGCGTTCGCACAGCACGCGTCGATTTTTTCAAAATCCCAGCCTTCGGGATAGAACCCTTCCAAAAGGCTGCCTTTCACCGTAGAATTGAAATCCATATTCCTTGCTCCTTTTTATTTTTCCGCCTGCAAAAGCGGGAAATTTATCGTTTTTCGGCGTAAATGCCGTCTATCACGCCCTGTACCTGCGCCGCGCGCTCTGCGGAAAGCAAATCGTTTTTCCCCCGCGCGGCGCGCGCCGCGAAATCGCGGAACTGTTTCAGATACAGATCGCCCCCCGCGCCGTAATACTTTTTCGCTTTTGGCTTAAAGCGATTCTGCATCGCGTCGTAACCCGCCGAAGGCGCGCGCAGATAAGAAAGGCTGCCCTTTTCCTCCTGCCCCAGCGTGCCGCGGCACACGACGCACCCCTCCGTGCCGTAAATTTCCAGCCTGCTCTCGCAGCCGTCGGGCACGTTGAAACTCGCTTCCGCGCTGCCGATCACCCCGCTTTTCGTGCGGAAGAGAAACACGCCCGTATCCTCCGTTTCGTAGGAAAAGGTGCGGTTGGCGAGAAAACTTTTCGTTTCCGCGATCTCTTCGCCGAGCAGATATTCGGCAAGTTCGATGCAGTGCGCGCCGAGATCCATCACCGACCCGCCCCCGCCGAGGGCTCTTTGCTGCCGCCACGCCCCCTCGATTTCGGGATACCAGCAGGAAAAGAAAAACCGCACCGTGTTGACCTGCCCGATCTTTCCGCCCCGAAGGAGGTTTTTCGCCTTGATGTGCAGGTTGTGGTATTTCATCATATACCCCGCGTCGAGCAGTTTGTTTTCCCTTCTGAAGGCGGCGACGAGCCTGTCGCACTCCCGCCTGTTCATGCCGAGGGGCTTTTCCACAAGGACGTTGCAGCCGTATTTCAGCGCCGCCGTCGCCTGCGGGTAATGCAGGGCGACGGGCGTGGCGATATACACCCCGTCGCAGGGGGTTTCTTTCAGCATGGTTTCTTCGTCCGTATAGGCTTTCACGCCGTACTTTTCGCCGAGCCTTTCTGCGACGGCGGGGGTCCTGTCCATGATCGCGGCGAGGGCGAAGTTTTCTTCTTTCATGATCGCGGGGATCGCGCGGCGGTCGGCAATGCCCCCCGCGCCCACGACGCACCAGCGGAATTTTTTCATCCCTTCACGCCCTCACGGCAGCAGGCGTTTCGCCGTGCCTTTCAGATAGACCGCGCATTGGCGGAAGCCTTCGGCGTAATCCGCGCCGCACTGGTAGCCGCGGTAACGGCTGCACGTTCTCACCATGTCGGCAAAATCGATGCCGTCGTGCTCCTTCATCCATACAAGCTGGCTTTCGTGGCATTCGAGCATCCTGATCTTCAGATCGATCTCCGCGGAAATATCCACATACTCCGTCGGCTGGAAATTTACCCCCGCAAGGGTATCCATATAATATATCGGCACGAGCCGCGCCGCCCCCTTTACGCCGCTTTTGTAATTGGGCAGCGTGGCGGTGAAACTCGCGTCGAACACCAACCGCGAAACGGCGGTGTGATCGGGCATATAATCGTCGGGATTGTGGGTGATGATGAAATCGGGGTTTTCCGCCTTGATGACGTCCACGATAACGTCGCGCGAGGCTTTGTTGCCGTCGAAGATGTCGAGATCGTTGAACCCCGCGCAGATCACCTTGATGCCGGCGAGCGAGCCCGCCTTTTTCGCCTCGTTCGCGCGGATGACGGCAAGTTCGTCCGGCGGGATGATCACGTGCCCCAAATTGCCCGTGGAAACGTGGCAGACGGTAACTTCGTCCCCGCGCTTCACGCATTTCGCAAGCGTGCCCGAACAGGCGATCTCGATGTCGTCCGGATGCGCGCCGATTGCCAGAACTTTCATGGTTTTTTCCTCCTTTTTTCATTTTACCGCAACGCGGAAAAAAAGGCAAGGGACGTTCGTCGCCAAAAACAGTAAAAAAATCGCCTGTTTTTCATCTCTGAAAATATTTACATTTTCCGCAAAATGTGCTATGATGCCGTTATGGGAAAAAAATATTACCGCCACCGCATCGAAAACCTCATCAACGTGCAGAAAATCGTTACGGTGCATTATTTCGAATTCGCCAAGAACTTTTCCTCCCGCGGGGAAAAGCACGATTTTTGGGAAATGGTGTACGCCGACAAGGGGAATATTCTCTGCACCGCGGGGGAAACCTCCGTCCTCCTGAAACAGGGGGAGGCGCTGTTTCACAAGCCCGACGAGTTCCACGCCCTCGCGGCAGACGGGCGCACCGCCCCCAACGTGTTCATCATCTCCTTCGAATGCAAAAGCGAGGCGATGCGTTTTTTTGAAAACCGCCGCGTCGCTCTGGATAAAACGCTGGTGAAATACGTCTACGCGCTGGTGGAGGAAAGCAAGAACACCTTTTTCATCCCCTACGCCGATCCGGACGCCAAAAAACTGCCCCTCGCCGAAAAGCCCGCCCTCGGCGGATTGCAGCTCATCCGCGGGTATTTAGAGATCCTGCTCATTTCCCTGATGCGGGCGGAAACGGAAAAGAAAAACGCGGCGGAAGTTTTTCTGCCGAAGGAGGAATACGACAGCCGGCTGGCGGATATGACGGCGGCGTACCTTGCGGAACACGTTTGCGACAAGATCACCGCGGAAAGCGTGTGCCGCGCTTTAAATTACAACCGCGCCTATGTGTTCCGGCAGTTCAAAAAAGCGACGGGCGAAACGATGATGCGCTACTACACCCGCCTGAAGATCGAAAAGGCGAAACAGCTTCTGCGGGAGGGCATGGCGGTAAAACAAGTCGCCGCCGCGCTGTGTTTCGATACGCCCGAATACTTTTCCAAAACCTTCAAAAAATACGCCGCGTCCACCCCCGCGCGCTATAAAAAAATGCACTTTAACTGACGACTCCGCCCGTCGGAACCGCCGCGGAAACGCGCCCTTTTTCCGTCAAAAAAACGGCTCGCCGAGCCGTTTTTCGTTTTATTATCCGTGTTTTTCGCTTTTAAGCAGCAGCATCTGCCCGGGCGCGATCCAATATCTGCCGGACGCGCGCTTCAGATCCCCCCCGCATCGCACCGAAACCGACGTGGGCTCGCGCTGCGACAGATTGACGAGAAGATAACTCGCCGACCCGCCGCCGGAAAATTTCGACACCGCGAGGGGCACTTCGTTGACGACGAAATCGATCTTTTCGATCTCTTCGTTTTCCGAAAACGCCTCCGTGCCGCCGTACCGTTTGCCGACGTGTTTCACCCACTCGAAACGCAGGGCGGAAAGGGACTTGTCGTAATATTCGAGGAAGGTTCTGTTCTGACGGGAAAGGCGTGGGAAGGTTTCCGTTTTCTCCCAGAATAAATCGACGGGAGAAAGGCGGAAACTGCCGTCCAGCCGCCGCTCGTACACGAAAAACCACATCAGCCCCGCCGCGCCGTGCGCCACGGAAGTGGCGATCTGCCAGCGGATCAGATCCTCGTCCGGCACGACGAGCGACCAGTGCCCCACCGAAAGGAGGGATACGTACAGTTCCGCGCCGCAGTTCCGCGCCGCCGCGCCGAAGATGTTCAGATTCTTGAAATAAAGATCGACGAAACGCTCCCGCTCGAAATAGGCGCACTGCCCGTAATAATCGTAACCGAACTTCTTCGCGCCGGTCTTGCGGAGAAAATCTTCGACGAGCGCGCCGTATTCTTCCCCCTTCACGCCGAGGGTCTCTTCAAAATTATCCTCGTCCCAATAGGGCAGAAAGTTGATAAAGGGCATTTCGTCGGTTTCTTCGCGGCAGACGATATAGGCGTTTACCGCCGCCTGCCACTGCGCCTTTGCAGGCTCGTCGCCGACGTGGAACCCGAAAAACGCGGGGTGGTGCGAAAACTCCGCCGCCGCCTGTTTCACGCCCGCGCGGAATTCCTCTTCCCCTACGGCGATATAGCGGGAGAACGTCGTGCGCGCGTCGCACACGATGAGTTTCATGCCCCGTTTTTCGCAGGCGTCGAGTTGGGAAAGCATCTCTTCCTTTTTGTTCTTTGCGGGGTCGTATTCAAAGGACATCGGCGTGTTCATGCCGAGCGCCTTCCAATCATCCGCCGCCGATTCGGCGTCCAAAACGCCGGTGTCCACATAATTCCAAAAACCGATCTTATATCCGTCTTTCATTTTTCTATCCTTTCAAAATACGGCAGCACGTCGAGGGGCGCGGGCACTTCGGCTTTTCCCGCCGCGTAAAGTTTGTTTTCCGGCACATACAGCCAGTCGCTGCCTTCGGGAAGGATCACCTTCCTCGTCCGCGCGCCCTTTTTCAGAACCGGCGCGACGAGGTATCGATCCCCCAGCATGAACTGGTCTTTGATCTTTTCATAGCCGCGGTGAGGAAATTCGTATTCCATGTTCCGCAGCATCGGCTCGAAAGTCTTTGCGCAGTGTTCGGCAAGTCCCTTTAAATAGGGCGCGAAAGAATGGTGCAGCGCGGCGAATTTCACCGCGATGTCGCCGAGCATGCCGCCCCTGTTCCAGATCGCGTGGGAAAACTGCATCATCGGCATGAGCGCGGCGCATTCGCAGGAACGGGCGAACAGTTCTTCGTCTTTGACGAACACACCCCCGCAAACATCCGCTTCGTTGCCGCCGCCGATCATATCGGGGCAGCAGTAAGCATAGCCGCAAAGCCCCGCCTGAATCATGTTGGGAACGAGGGTATTCAGCCCGTTTTTCCCGCCCCAGCGGCTCTTTTTATCGGAAAGCCGCTGGATAATCGCCGCCCCGCCTTTCCCCACGCAGGCGCGCAGTTCCGCATATTCGTAGCGGCGGGCGAACTCCGCCCACAGCGCGCTCTGTCCGTTGGGGGTGGTGGGCGCATAGGTAACGTCGTCGCGCTCGTAATACATCGCGTCGCCGGCGTCCAGTTTGAAACCGTCCACGCCGTATTCCCGCATGAGGAACCCGAGTTTTTCCCCAAGCCAGCCGAAGGCGGCGGGGGAGGTGCCGTCCAAAACGGCGCTTTCGGCGCTCCACCACGTGCGTATCGCCGTTTCTCCCGCGGCGTTTTTCACCAGCGCGCCGCGCTCTTCGAGGAAGGAAAAATCCTCCGCCGTGCGGTTGACGAAGGGGCACAGCCACATGATCACCTTGAAGCCGAGGGCGTGCAGCCGCCCGATCATCGCCTTCGGATCGGGGAAAGCCTCCTCTTTAAACCGCCAGTCGCCGTAATCGCGCATCCAGCCGTCGTCGATGATGAGCACGCCGGCGGGCATGTTTTTTTCCGCGATGCTCTCCGCATAGGCGATCACCTTATCCTGCGTAACGCCGCGCAGCATATCCATCCACGTGCAGTATTGCGGCGCGGCGCAGGCGATTTCCGGCACGGGGTTTTCCCGCGCGAAAAAGCGTTCCGCCGCGGCGAGATAGGCGGCTTTCAGGGAAGGATACCTCTCCCCCGCCTCGATTTTCCCTTCCGTTTCGTCGATCGTGAGGATGCCGCCGCCCGTACGGACGACGCCGCCCCCCTCCGCATAGACGTACCTGCCGTGCGAACTGGTAAAGAGTAAATTGACCTGATTGTAGGTCCTGTTGACGACGGCGTCGAGTTCGTACGACCCGCCGCCGGTGAGGGGCATTTTTGCACCGTCGGAGACGGCGCCGCCCCACCAGCATTCGCCTTTTTCGATTTTGATACTGTATTTCATCTTGTCAAGTCCGTTATTTCCGCCGCGCCGGAACGGCGCGGCGGAGCAGTCGTTATTACAGTAAGGAATCCAACCATGTGTTGATATCGGCGCCTTCCGAGTGGCTGAACGCGCCGAGCGTGGTTACGTCCGTACGGTATTGCGCGACCATATCCGTGTACGTGGTAGTATTCTGGTTATAGTAGGAAGAATAATTCTTCAAGATGAGGTAGCGCACGCAGAGGCTCTCTTTGAGCACCCGCTTTTTCATCATTTCCCGTTCGCCCTCGTTTTCGATGGAGTCGTACGCCGCCGTGGCTTTGTCGAAAAGTTCCATCGCCTGTTCCAGAATGCGCTTTTCCCACGTTTCCGCCGTAGCGAGGTTCGGCTGATAGGAATCGTACAGCTGGAAGTGGATCCCCTTGCCGCCGGAAGCGAGGCTGTCGAGATCCTTCTGTTTGAGATAGGTGCGCATCATCGTGAGGTACTGTTTCATGTACGACGCGCCGTCTTTATAAAAATGATCCATAAAGTCGTCGATGAGCGCCTCGGAATCGAGGGAGGTATCCCACATCAGTTTGCCGTTGAGATAGTTGTTCAGATCGACCATCGAGCGGATGCGCGAACCGGTGGTGTTCTGGCGGAAGATGTTGACGACGCCCATTTCCTTATACAGCCTGAGATTCGCCGAAAGCGATTCGTAATCGTTGAAGAAGAGGAAATAGTGCGTGTAATTCGCGTCGTAATCCCATACCATGAAACGATCGGTGATCGCCCGCCAGCCGGCGATCTGCGCGCGCAGCGTTTCGTTCACTTCGCAGTTTGTATCCATAAACGCATGGGAATAGCAGTACTGGATGGGCGTGATGCGCATATAGAGTTTTTCGTGCGGGATCACGCTGCCGTCGATGGGCTCGATGGTGCCGTCCTCCTTCGTGGAGATCGGCGGGTTGATACTGCCGGAAGAATAGGCGAAGGTTACGTATTTAAGTTCCCGTTCGGGGCAGTTTTCCAGCCGCCATTCCTCGATTGCTTTGACGACCTTGTTGCAGAAACGGATGATATAGCCGCTCATCAGGTATTTCTGCTGTTCCGCAACGCAGGTCGCGCACCGGCACATGCCCGCCCTATCCTCTTCGGAGATGTTCACGTACTTGCCGTAGGGGTTTTCCTCGATGATCTCGATCATGTTCTTGACGAACTCGGCGACGAGGTCCTCGTTGGTCAGGCACATCTGCCGCTCGCTGTGCGAATACCATTCGGGATGATAGGTGTCGGGCTTTGCCGGATCGTTATAAACATCCTTGGGCAGCACGTTTAAAAAACTTTCGCAGTGCCCGCCCAGCCAGTCGCGGCTGGCGCCGTAGGCGTAGGTGGCGGATTCGTTGTTCCAGCTGCGGATGCGCAGCATCGTGGCGGCGGTCTGGTTGTACAGAAGATCGCCGTCCATATCCCTGCCCTCGAAATCGGGGGCGTCGGAATAATGGAAATCGAGCAGTTTCGCCTCCGGCACGGAGTCGATATACACTTCGTCCGCGGCGTACGCCTCGTAGCCGAACTGGAATTTCAGAAAATCCTGCACGGCGTAGATGGTGCCGGAGTCCCCCACGCCGCAGAGCACCACGGCGTTGTCGAAGCGTTCGATCCTGAACCCGTCGCAGGTGAGCGCGCTTTCATCCAGCGAGAGCCCGCTGCCGGAAAAGATCTTCGTTCTTCCCACGGAAAGCACCTTGGCATTCTTGTCGAAGGAAAGATCCGCGTCGGTTTTGACGGGCAGCGCCGCGCCCGTGGCTTCTTTAAAATACAGGGCGAGCTGATCCGCCGCGTACTTTTCCGCCTCCGTCGCCTCGGCGGAGATCACGGCGGCGTATTCCGTCGTTCCCCCCGTCGCCAGCGTAACGGTTGTTTCCGCCGTAGGCAGATTTGTTTCCTCTTCCTTATCCTTGCAGCTCACCGCCGTAAAGAGAAAGATACCGGCGAAAAGCACTACCAAAATTTTAACGAATTTTTTCATAATCCACCTCATTCAACGTTGCAGACGATGTCGGTGATCGCCACATTGTAATTCGCGTCGTACGCGTAGAAACGAATGGTGTATCTGCCCTTTGTTTCGGGGGTGAAATTGCCCCCTTCGATCAGACTGTACGTTCCCGCCTGATCGACGGCGAACACGCTCAGTTTCGGCGCCGCGTCGTAATTGTCGAGCACCGTAACTTCCGGCAGTTTGACGGATTTGCCGACCTTGCCCGTAAGCGTTTCGTAAGACGCGAGCGTTACGGTGGGCGCGATGAGATCTTCCGCGCTGATGGTGAAAGAATCGAGTTTCATCCTGCCCGCCCTGTCTTCCGCGTAGAAGGAAAGACGATAGATGCCGTAACTTTCGATCACGAAACTCATCCCCCGCACGCTGGGCGCGTCGCTGTAGATCTGCGTGCCGTCCGGCGCGGTGAGCGTAACGGTTACGCCGATATGGGGGCTCATGTTGTCGTAAGCGGTAACGTACGGCAGGCGCACGCGCTGATTGAGCGTGAACCGCTCCGGCATATCCTCTTCGTATTCCAGTTCCGGCACGACGACGTCCGTATAGGGGCGCACGTTGCCGTCGGAATCGTAGTCGGCGTAAAGCTGCTGCGAACCGACGTTGCTCATCTTCACGCCGGCGGCGCCGGTGATGCCTTCCACTTCAAATTCCACGAACACCTGCCCGCTGGGGAAACCGGTGAACGCCGTGCCGTCTGCATTGACGCTCGGCACGAACACCTTCGGGTCGGTGTAATCGACGATCGGGCCGTCGACGTATTGCAGCGTCAGCGGCGTCGCGCTCACGCCGTCGGCGGTGTCGAAACCGCCCGCCATGGAATATTTCTGCCCGTTATAGTAAACGTATGTCTGCGACGCGGTGTATTTTTCCACCGTCATCGTGAACCCGATCGACGCGTTGTCGGCGTCGCGCAGGGTGATGTTGAACCGCGCGAAATTCTGCACATCGAAGGGGAAGGAAAAGCGCGTGCTGAATCCGTTGGCTTTCAGCGGGTGGATGAAGGCAAAGGCGAAACTTTCCGCGTCGGAAGTATCCCTGCGCGTAAAGGTCATATAACTTTCCATCCTCTCTTCGTCGGTGTTCTTGTTGTAGCCGACGATCACTTCCGCCGCGTCGTAATCGAAATAGTCCGCAAGGGTCTTTGGCTCGATGACAGGCACCGTATAGGTCTGCACGTCGGGCGTGCCCTCCCCGCAGGAAATTTCGTAGGTGATCGTTACTTCGTCGCCGAACTTTTCCTTTGCGGGGGTGAAGACGTAATCTTCCACTTCCTCGCTGTAAGCCGCCTTATCCCCCGTTCCGGCGGCGGTGATCTTCACCGCGGCGTTCAGTTTCGCGCCCGGGCGGGAAACATAATCGTACGCCGAAGGCACGGGCAGTTTGTAGGTTTCGCCGTCCACGAAGCGCGCGTACATCTCGATCTCGCCTTCGATGACGGGCATCCCGTCCGAACCGACGTTGTACAAAACGCTCTTCACCGTTTCGTTGCCGAGGTAATCCCGCGCGCGGTAGCGCAGATAGTATTCGCCCGGCAGGCGGACGGTAAAGGCGCCGTTTTCCGTTTCGATGCGTTCGCCGGTGAGCGCCCGCTCGACGTAGACTTCCGTCTCCGCCCTGCCGCTGCCGCCGGAAACGACCGCCTCGGGCACGGGAATGCTCTCGCCGACTTTGTATTCGCCCTGCGGCGTTTCGACGTCCACGCGGAGCGGCTCGATGCCGTAGCGCGCCTTCACGGAGAAATCGACGGTTTCCGTCAGTCCCGCGGCGTCCGTCGCCTCGTAGCGGAGCACATAGTCCCCCGCCGTTTCAAAGACGTAACTGTCGCCGGAAATTTCGACAAATTCCGCGCCCGCAGCCTCTTTCACGGAAATTTTCACGGCGAGGTCGCCGGAAACGGCGTCGTACGCAACGGCGGGATAGAGGGCGTAGGGTTTGCCGACAGCCGCGTCGGGGGGCGTATCCCACGCCTTTTCCACCAGCACGGAGGGCTTTTGCGTGTCGTTGACTGCAACGCCGTTCATGTGCGTGCCCGCCACGTTGAAGATCATGAAATCCGCCTGCGCGCCCATAAAGCCGGCGGCGGCGACGCTGAGGATCACGCGGTCGGCGGTAAAGCCGCCCCATTCGCTGCCGAAGCCGACGGACGCGCCGTCGTCCAGATCGATGACGGGGGTAACTTTGTTCTGATAGTCGAGGAAGTAAACGGTTTTTTCCGCCGCGTCGTAACGAATGCTGAAAGGCACGTACAGCATATCCTCGTCGGCAACGCCGTCAACGGTGGAAGCCACGGTGCCGAGGAAGTTCGAATACAGCGTTTCGCAGCCGTTGGTCGTAACTTCCTGCCCGTAATTGCCCCATTTGTACCCCATTTCGGGGATCTCCGCCGTGCCGGCGCGGATCAGCGAACCCACCGTCCACCAGCGGTTTTGCAGGATGCTGATGCTCACGTAGTTGTCGGGATCGTCCGCGTCGGTGAGCACGATGTCGAAATCGGTGAAACTCGTCGTCCCGCGCGAAGCGGTCAGCGGCGCGACGGAAAGGAGTTCGTCGTCCTTCGTCAGGGAGGAAACGTCGATCGCGTTTTTGAAGGTAACCTTGGCGTTGCCCGCCGAAGAGGTAATCTGCACGCCGTTTTTGCGGTAATCGGGCAGATCTTCCGACGTAAGGAGTTTCGCCTCCGAAGCGAGATATTCCTTATACCAGCCGTTGGTCATGTAATCGGGCGCGGCGACGTTCGCGGTTACGCTGACGCCGTCGTCGGCAGTCCACAGATCCGCGGGGCTGACGGCGGAATTCGTTCCCCCGCCGGCGGCATACGCCGCGCCGAACGCCGAGCCGGTGAGGGCGGCGGCGCACAGCAGCGAAAGCAATACTTTTTTTATCATGGTTTTTTCTCCTTATCCTTTCAGCCCGCCGATGGTCAGCGAGCCCATCAATTTTTCTTTGAAACACATGAACAGCACGAATACGGGGAAGGCGATGAGCAGCAGCCCCGCGATCTTCACCGTAATATCCGCCGTTTCGTAGTTGGTGGTGTACTGCAGCAGCCACGCCCCGTAGGAAAGCGTGGGGAACGACGGCAGGTAGATAAGCGGCGTCATATAATCGTTCCACAGGGTGATGAACTGCATCAGGAACAGCACGCCGAAGATGGTCCTCGTCATGGGGAGCATAATCTGCCACATCGTTCTGAAATGCCCTGCGCCGTCGATGAACGCCGCCTCCGCATACCCCCACGAAAGCCCCTTCCAGCTGGCGTAATACATCAAAAACACCGCGCCGAAGGCGCCGCAGCTCCACAGCCAGTTGCCCAGCATGGAGTCAAAGAGCCCCAGATCGTTGAGCAGTTTGATGTTCGCCGCCGTGGAGGAACTGATGGGCAGATAGTTGGTGATCAGCACGATCGCCCACAGCGCGCCCACCCAGCGGATGCGGTTGTACTTGGCGAGAATGTAACTGGCGAGCGCCGCCGTAAGCACCGATAAAAAGGCGTTGCCCACGGCGAAGAGCAGGCTGTTTACGAGCATCCGGAAAAAACCCGCCGTTTCGGTATTCGTGATCTGCACTCTGATGTTCTTGAACGCCGCCGCGTAGTTGGAAAACTGCCACATCTCCTTGCCCTTGGGGAAGAAGATCGGGTCGATGTAGAACCCCCATGCGGATTTTACCGAAGTAACCAGCCCCCAGAGAAGCTGCGCCAGAAAAACGATCGTCCAGATCAGGAGCAGCGACCACACGGCGACGGGGAAGATCTTCCTCGTAACGGTGCGCCACGTAAAGGGGGGCTTATAGCGTTTATAATGTTTTTTCGTTGCGTTTTCCATAATCGCCGCCTCCCTTAAAACTCCGCTTCCGGATCGAACCGGTCGAAGAGTTTTTTCGTGCCCCAGATGATGGGGATGGAAACCAGACCGATCGTCAGATTCGCCGCGGTGGTGAAACCGTAATTCAGGCGGTTATCCCCCGCGTTGCCGCCGACGTCCCCGATGACCTGCAAGGTCATGTAATAGCCGAACGTTACCGTGTTTTCCGGCGCGGCGCCCAACCTGTTGCCGTAGATGGCGAAGAGCGGACCCTGCGCGTTGAAGAACCCCGTGAACAGCCCCAGACAGTAAATTTGCAGCACGGGGAACATCATCGGCACCGTCAGGTAGATGAATTCCTGCCACAAACTGAACCCTTCGAGTTTGCCCACTTCGATGAGATCGTCGGGGATGCGGCTCATGGTGCCGAGATTCAGCAGCAGGCTCCCCGGCAGCCCCGTGTAGAAACTGTACAGGAGCATCGTGCCGAACGCCCGCGTGTTATCGGTGATGAACAGCGGGTAATTCTCCTTCGCGCCGCCGAGGGCCATGTACATCCCCTCGCACCCGTATTCCACGAAATAGCGGAAGAAGAGCGCTACAACCATGCTCGAAAGGATGGTGGGCAGGTAGAGCATCACCTTGAAAAAGCCGCCGAGGGGCAGTTTTTTATAGATGACGAAGGCGAACATGATGCTCAGCGGCAGGCACGCGAGGGTAACGAGGTGCATGATCATGCCGTTCACGAAATATTTCGAAACCTTCGGATCGGCGAAGAGTTCCTTGAAAAACCGCCCGAAGTTTTCGAACATGCGCGAACCTTCATAAAACTCGTACTGCCCCGCAGCCACGTCGAAACGCTGGAAGGCGAGCAGGATGTTGTTGATGTTCGCGTAAACGTAAAACACCAGCCACTGCGCCAGCATGAACGCCAGCAGACTTATGCAGAAGATCTGCGCGTTCCGCTCGTGCGTGGTACGGCTCGCGGCGGAAAGTTTTTTTCTCATGCGCCACCCCTTGTCAGGCTATATTATAGAACACGTTGTACGCGGCAGTCCAGTCCGCCTCGTTGTAATACGCGGCGATGCCGTCGAAATAATCCTGCGCGGACAGCGAGGGGTTGTTGATCATGGTGGAGAACAGTTCCCGCGTGTGCTCCGTGGTCCCCACTTTGCTGCGCCAGCCGATGCCCATCGTCGTGCCGCGGGCGAAAGGCGTTGCCGCCTCCGGCGAAAAGCGGATGATGGTAACTTCGCCGCCGCGGTGCACGTCCCAAACGTCCCGCGCGAAGGGGGTCATCTTCGCAAGCTGTTCTTCGGAAAAATCGTATTCGTACGGCAGAACCGCGCCGGTTACCATGGAGAAGATTTCCAGCGCCTCTTCCGAATGCTGGAACTGCAGCCATTCTTTCACGAGTTTTTCCTTGACGGCGTTGCCTTCGATGACCTTTTTGTTGGCAAGCAGCACCGTGCCGCTCGCCATGCTGCCGAGGGAGATCTGCCCTTCCACGGCCTGACCGGAGATCGCGGGGATGGGATAGAAACGGAAATCGCGCATGCCGTAGCCGTTTTCCGCCTTGCTGTTGCCCATGGAATTGAAATAGCCGCGCGCTTCGTTTTCCCACCATTCGCCTTCGAAGAGCATGGCGATGCGCTTGCCGCCCCCTTCCTTGCTCATGATGAAGTTTCTCTGCGCCATGGAATAGGAGTTGCCGCTCTTTAAGATGTCCGGATCGTAAAAATCGGCTCTCATGACGTCGCGCACGAATTCCGCCGCTTTCAGTTTGCCTTCCATCAAAGAAGCGAGCTGATACCCCGTCTTTTCCGTGATGGGGGTCTTTGTGCCGTCCTTCGCGGTATAATCGCCTTCGTAACTGTTCAGAAGCGACCAGTTCGCCTCCCCTTCGTACTGCGCGGCGAAAGCGTTCACGTACGCCGTGGAGTAGTAAGCCACATCCCTGGACAGGGTGAAGGGTATGTAGTTGGCGCGGGCGATGCGCTGGAGCAGGCTGAGGAATTCGTTCGTAGTGGCGGGCATGCCGTCCCTGCCGTCGTAATCGAGCCAGCCGTTGGCTTCGAAGAGATCGCGGTCGTACACGAAACCGGAAACGTTGTCCTCGAAGGGCATGCCGAGGAATTCGTACTGCCCTTCCGTTTCGGCGGAGTTGAACGCCTCCTGAAAATACGGGTCCATCTTGTCGTAGATGCTCATGACCGCCTCTTCGCCGTCTTCGGCGAGATAGCCTTCCGCGTTATACACCTTTTCGGTAACGACGTCTGTCAGATCGTACGCAACGCCGGCGGAAGTATAAAAGGAAAGATTGTTCTGCGAGGTGTAGTAAAGTTCGTTGGCTTCGCTGCCGCCTTGGATCCCCGCGAGCAGATTGTCCTGCAGGTACTGGTCTTTCTTGCCGGTGATCTCCACGTGCACCCCCGTTTTGCCCGATTCGAGGGAAACGCCTTCGTAGCGCGCTTCGAAACGGGCGGCGACCTGTTTCATCCACTCCGTGCCCAGCCCGCCGTCGTACACGCCGATGTTGAGAACGGTCATGTTGGAATAATCCTTTTTTTCTTCCCTTTCGTCACAGGCGGCGAACGCCGTAACGCACATGCTTGCCGCGAGCGCCGCGGCGACGATTTTTTTCCAGATTTTCATAGATTTATGCTCCTTGTTTTCCGGCGGCGCGGAACGCGCCGCCGTATAATTTAACCGGATTTCAGGAAATAAGCCCGCGGCTTATCTGCCCTTGTTTTTGCGCGCTCTGCCGCGCTTTGCGATCGCCAGCGCGGCGGCAGCCGCCAGCGCGAAGCCCGCGATCCACGGCGCGCCGCCGAGGGAGGAATTGCAGCTGCCGGAATTGGCGCCGTCCCCGCCGTCTGTCGTGCCGGTGGCGGTAACGGTGATTTCCACGTTCTTGTTCGCCACGTTGCCGCTCGAATCCCGCGCGGTGTATTCCACGCGGTAAACGCCGATGTTTTCCGCCTTGAAACTGCCGTTTTCAACGGCTACTTCTTCCGTGCCGTAATACACTTTATAGGTTACCGTTACGCTGCCGTCGCAGTTATCCGTTGCCGAAGCCGCCGTAACGGAGACCGCCTCGCCCTTCTTCACGACGCTGTTTTCCAGCCCGCCGGAGATGACGGGGGCGGCGATGTCGTCCGCAACAGAAATGACCTGCCGCACCGTGGCGGTGTTGTCGTTTGCGTCCGTGGCGCTGTACACCGCTTCGTATTCACCCGCGACCGTCGGCGTGAAGGCGTTGCCCGAAAGGGCGATCTCTTCGCCGTTCAGCGTAACGGTGAGGACGACCTGCGCGTTTTCCGTGGCGGTCGCCGCGGGCAGCGTGATCGCAATGCCGGTGAACCCGCTTTCGGGGATCTCGCCCGACAGGGTGATTTCCGGCGGCAGTTCGTCGATGACGTTGATCGTGCGTTCGACATACGCCGCGTTGCCGGAAGGATCTTTTGCCGTATAGCGGATCACGTACGCGCCGACGCGGGTAAAGTCATAATCTTCCGTCAGCGCCTCGAACGCGCCGTTTTGATACTTGACCTCGATGGTAAGCGTAACGTCGTCCCCCTGCGCCGCGTCGGAAACGCGCACGTCGCTTTCGCCGACGACGACCTCGCCCGCCTGCACGGTGGAAACATCCTCCGCGCCGTCGAGTTCGATGACGGGGGCAACGTCGTCCAGCCACTTGGCGTAGACGGTAACGGTGCCCTTTTCCGCTTTGATCTCTTCAAGCGTGATCGGGTCGTTATACGCCGCGTCCGCATACCAGCCGTCGAACTTCCAGTAATCGCGCACGGGCACGGGGAGCGCGCCGCCCAAGCGGTAGGCGGTGTGTTCCGACCAGTCGATCGCCGTAATCGCGTCGCCGCCGCGCGTATCGAAAATCAGTTTGTACGCCGTTTCCACGACGACGGTATATTCCTTGCTGACCGCCTGATAGACATCCGCCATCAGATCGCTTTCCACAACAAAGGTTTTCGTGCCCGCGGAAGAGGTGTCGGTTTCGATCGCCGCGCTTTCTTCGTTTATAAACTTCCAGCCGCCGGCGACGATCGTTTCGTAGCGTACGACGGCGGGGGCAATATCGCAGCCCTGAGGAACGTAGATCGTGCCGTTTTGTTCTTCTTCCTGCACGATCTCGTGCGTGTAATCGATGCTGACGAAATCATCCGACATCGAAATGCCGTTCACGGAAACGAAGTTGACTGTCGTTTCCCCCACGACCTGCATGGAGATCGAATAACCGCCCTTCAGCCTGTCGTAAATCTTCGGCAAGGCGAAAACGCCGTTTTCGTTGATATCGGCGGTGCTGTCGTATACCGCGTATCCTTCCGCGGGGATGTCATACGTCGTATCGGTGCCGTCGAAGGCGGCGAGTTTCAGTTTTTCCCTGCCGTCCCGCGCAATGTAATAGACGGCGAGCACGTCGTCCTCCCATTCGAGGGACAAACTGCCCGTCTGCGCGTTATTGGTCGCGTTAAAATACGGGAAACCGCAGCCGTGCTCCGCGTCCATAAGCCGTTCGGTAAAGAAGATTTTCGGCGTCCATTGGTTTGCGCCTTCCGCATTGGTTACGCCGGCGCGGATCTGATCTTCATAATAGAGGGTGGGCAGCGTATCCCAGCCGTCCCCGCCGGAAAATTCCACGCGGAACGCCTCTTTGCCGTCAAGATCGGAAACCGTGAAGGTTACGCTCCTGCCCTTCGTTGTGCCGACCGCCGCCGCAGAGGGGAAACGGAAGATCAGTTCCGTATCGCCCGTGAACACGCCGTTGAAACCGGCTTTATACCCCGCTGAAGAGACGGGCACAAAGTGCACGCCGGTATAATCGCCCGTTTTCGAGACGGAATACAACGCGTCCGAACCGTAATCGAACAGCCCTTCCGCCTCCATGCCGTAGCCGGAAACGTTGAAGGTGAAAGTGAGTTCGTTGCCCACGTTCTCCGCGCCGACTTCCGCGATATAGGTTACCGTGTAATCGCCGAACGCGGAAGGCGCAACTTCCCGCGTGGCGGTAATATCCGTCGTGTGGTTTTCGGGGTCGGTCAAAGTGATCTTTTCCACCGGAGCGGGCGCGCTTCCCGTCGCGTCGGTATAGGTTGCCGCCGGCAGCGTGCGGGTAGATCCGACCGCGAATACCGAAGGCATCTTCCCGTCGAGGGTGATGAAGGTCGCGCTGTTATACGTTTCGTAATACGCCGGCGCGGAAAGAGTTTCGAGCGAAAGATCGGTCTTTACGCCCTTTTCCGTAAGGGCTTTGTCTTCGACGAGCAGTTCGGCTTTTTCCGATTCCGTGATCCCCAAAAGCAGAACCGCCTGATCGCCGGCGGAATAAGAGCCTTCCGTCCTTACGCGGACGCCGAACCCTTCGGCAAAGTTCAGTTTCGGCAGATTGCAGTTTGCATGCCAGCCCGTGGAAGAATCCGGCGTATACGTTGCGGGGTCGTCCTCGAACACCGCCATGCGCGCGGGGTGCCCACCTTCGTTGCTCCTCGCCCATACTTCTAAATTGCCTTCGGCGTTGTACTGCAAGATGAGATAGCCGC
>CALVUL010000062.1 GCA_944363555.1 uncultured Clostridia bacterium | reverse complement strand
CGGAAATCCGCAGGGAGTGCGGGCGTTTTCACGTTGCCTGAAAACGCCCGTTTTTTTATGGTTATCGATCCGCCGCAGGGCGGAAAAAAGGAGAAGGAACGTATGAAAAAACTGTTTGCCGCGGCATGCGCCGCGATCCTCGCGCTGAGCGCATTCGCCTTTGCGGCGTGCGCCCCGAAAACCGTCGTCGTAGACGAAGAAACACAATACATTATCATCAAGCCTGATTCCAAAATTTTAGAATTGACGAGTGAAACTACATTGCTTGATTATATGGCGGTTTTGAAAGAAAGAAAAGAAATTGATTATACAGTAGATAATGGTATGGTTATGTCTATCAACGGCACGGAAAATCCTGCCGATTGGTCGTCTTGTTGGATGCTGTATACCGACGATACGGAAAATGTAAATCCGTCGCTTACCATTAAATATAACGAAAAAAGTTATTCTCAAACGAATTTTGGCGCGGGAGAAGTCATTGCGAAAGCCGGCTGCACCTATATCTGGGTGTACCAGAGTTTTAGTTTTTAATGCTGAAAACCTCCAAGGAAATCGCCGTCGTCGCGCTGACGGTGGCGCTGCTCATCGCGGGGCAGTTCGCCCTCTCCGCCGTGCAGGGGGTGGAAGTGGTAACGGTGATCTTTTTTTCCTTCTGCTACGTGTTCGGCGTAAAGAGGGGCGTGATCGCCGCGGTGGCGTACGCGCTTTTGAGGAACATCTATTTCGGTTTTTTCCCGCAGGTCATCATCTTATATCTCGCATATTATCCGCTCTTCGCCGTCGCGGCGGGGCTGACGGGAAAACGGCTGAAAAAAAGCGGTATGCACGCCGCGCTTAAAATCGGCGTATGCGTCTTGGTCGCCGCGGCGTGCACCGCGTGCTTTACCATGCTCGACAACGTCATCACCCCGCTTTATTTCGGCTATTCGGCGGAAAGCAGCCGCGCCTATTTCATCGCTTCCCTGCCGGTGATGTTCACGCAGGTCGTCTGCGCCGCGATCACCGTCGGGCTGCTCTTTTATCCCTTAACGAAAATCTTCGCCGTCGTGAAACTCTGACAAGATAATGCTATTTTTAAGCAAGCGAAACCCTTATCAAACGCGCAAAAAGAGTGTATAATGATAGAAAAAGCGAAAAGGGAGCGTTTTATGGCAAGGTTTGACGAGATTTCCGCGCTTTTGCAGCGGGGCAAGGCGAAGGATCTGGCGGCGTTGGTGCAGGAAGAGATCTCTTCCGGCGCCAATGCGAAGGATATTCTGACGGAAGGGCTCATCGCGGGGATGAGCGTCGTCGGGGAAAAATTCAAGAACAACGAGATCTTCGTTCCGGAAGTGCTCATCGCGGCGCGCGCGATGAACGCCGCGCTGGCGGTGCTCAAACCCGCGCTGGCGGATGCCGGCGTCGAGCCGGTGGGCACGGCGGTCATCTGCACGGTGAAGGGCGATCTGCACGACATCGGCAAGAACCTCGTGAAAATGATGATCGAGGGCACGGGCATACGGGTCATCGATCTCGGCGTGGATTGCAGCGCCGATAAAGTCGTGGCGGCGGTCAGGGAGAACAACGTGCAGTTGGTGTGTCTGTCCGCGCTGCTGACGACGACGATGCTCTATCAGAAGGAAATCATCGACGCGCTCAAAGCCGCGGGCCTTCGGGACAAGGTGAAGGTCATGGTCGGGGGCGCGCCGGTAACGCAGGCGTTTGCCGACGAGATCGGCGCGGACGCCTATACTGCGGACGCCGCCAGCGCGGCGGAAAAGGCGCGGAGCTTTTTCGATTGACGATGAAAAGAAATATGTTTCGTTGGCTGGAAGAACTCCGGCAGAGCGACAAGAAGCGCGCGCTGCCCGTTCTTTCCTTCCCGGGGGCGCAGTTGATCGGCGTCGGCGTGCGCGAATTGGTAACCGACGGCGCCGTGCAGGCGCGCGCGATGAAAGCGGTGGCGGAAAGAGTCCCTTCGGCGGCGTCGGTCAGTTTCATGGATCTTTCCGTGGAAGCGGAATGTTTCGGCGCGCAGACGGTGTTTTCCGATACGGAAGTGCCCACGGTGGTGGGCGCGCTGGTTACGTGCGAGGAGGAGGCCGCCGCCCTTTCCGTTCCCGAAGTGGGCGCGGCGCGCAGCGGCGTGTACGTTTCCGCCGTCGAAGAGGCGGTGAAACTGATTACGGACAGGCCTGTGCTCGCCGGCATTATCGGCAGTTTTTCCCTCGCCGGCAGACTGGTGGACGTTACCGAGGCGCTCGTGTATTGCTATACCGAGCCGGATATGCTGAAAACCGTGCTCGATAAGGCGACGGATTTTCTCGTGAAGTACGCGAAGGCGTTCAAGGCGGCGGGGGCGAACGGCGTGATGATCGCCGAACCGCTGGCGGGGCTGCTTTCGCCCGACCTTGCGGCGGAATTTTCCGAACCCTATATCCGGCGGGTGGTGGACGCGGTGCAGGACGAAAATTTCATCGTCGTCTACCACAACTGCGGCAACACCGCGGTGCAGATCATCGATTCGATCCTGCGCACCGGCGCGGCGGCGTATCATTTCGGCAACGCCGTCGATATGGAAAACGTGCTTGCGCATATCCCCGAAAACACGGTGGCGATGGGCAACATCGACCCCGCGGGCGAATTTGCCAACGGCACGCCGCAGTCGATCGCCAAAGCCACGGCGGATCTGTTGCAAAAATGCGGCGGGCACGGGAATTTCGTCATTTCCTCGGGGTGCGACATTCCGCCGCACGCGAAGTGGGAAAACATCGGCGCGTTTTTTCAAACCGTCGGCGAATATTACGGAAATTGAAGGATTTTTCCTGCGGCGCTTTTCGGGCGCCGTTTTTTTCGTCCGCGCCTTGCAAAACGGCGGAAAATATGGTAAAGTATAGGTGAAGATATGTTACTCATCGTACATTCGGGGAAAACCGTAAGGTCGGTTTTTTTCGGCGGAAAACGAAACCTCCTTTCGCTGCTCAGGGAAAACGGCTTTGCGATCAGCGCAAACTGCGGCGGCAACGGCACCTGCGGCAAATGCGGGGTGAAACTGCTTTCCGGCGCGCTTTCCGGCGAGGAAAAGGGCGGTTTGTATCTTTCCTGTAAAACGGAGATCGCCGCCGACGCGGAGATCGAAGTTTACGAAACGGCGGGCGGCGGGCTGACCGCCGGCGCGGACGCCGTGAAAACCGACGGGGAAGGGGGCTTCGGCGTGGCGTTCGATCTCGGCACCACGACGCTGGCTTTCGCCCTCGTCGATCTCGAAAGCGGCAGGATCCTCGATAAAAAATCCTGCCTGAACCCGCAGGGTGCGTTCGGCGCGGACGTCATCAGCCGCATCAAGGCGGCGTCGGAAGGGGCGCGCGGCGCGCTTTCCGCCTGCGTAAAGGAGAAGGCGAACGAATGCATCGCCGCTTTTTTGCGCGAACGCCGCGTCGGTAAGATCAGGCGGCTGGGCGTGGCGGGGAACACCGCCATGCTGCACCTGTTTATCGGCGCGGACGCGTCGGGGATCGGCAGGGCGCCCTTCACGCCGTCGTTTTTGAAAACGCAGCGTTTTTCGGGCGAAGAACACGGCTTGCAGTGCGAGGAGGTCGTTTTGTTCCCTTCGGCGCACAGTTTCGTGGGGAGCGACGTCGTCTGCGGCGCTTACCGCTGCGGCGGGTTTACCGGCGAAGCGAAAGGGGCGCGCGCCCTGCTCGATATCGGCACGAACGGCGAGATCATGCTGTCCGCCGGCGGGAAGATCGTCTGCACCTCCACGGCGGCGGGGCCGGCGCTGGAAGGCGCGAACATCGAATGCGGCACGGGCGGCGTGTACGGCGCCGTCGACTCGGTGAAACGGGTAAACGGCAAACTCGTCGTAACCACCGTGGGCGGGGGCGCGCCATGCGGCATCTGCGGCGCGGGGCTGACGGACGCCGTCGCCCTGATGCTGCGGGAAGGGATCGTAGACGAAACGGGGGCGTTCGCGCGGGGCGGCAGATTCGATATCGCGGCGGGCGTGTACGTTTCGCAAAAGGACGTCAGGGAATTCCAGCTTGCGAAGAGCGCCATTGCGGCGGGGCTGGCGGCGCTCCTCGCCCGCGCGGGCGTTACAAGGCTCGATACCCTTTGCGTCGCCGGCGGGCTGGGGTTTTATCTCGATATGGAAAGCGCGCGGCGCGCGGGGCTCATCGAGGACGTTGCCGATCGGGTGTTCGTCGTCGGCAATTCCAGCCTCGGCGGCGCGGCGGAATGCCTGTGTTCCGCCGCCACGCTGAAAGGCTGCGAGGCTCTGGCGGAAAAGGCGGAATACATCGACCTTTCCGCCGACGCGGTTTTTGCGGAAAAATATATGGAAAAAATGTATTTTTAACGGGAGAAAATGCTTTGCGTGAGGATTTTGCGGGCGCGCGGCTGAAAGACATTCTCGATTTCACGGAGTTGGAAAAGCTGTTTAAAAGTTATTCCCTCACCAGCGGGCTGGACGTCGCTTTGTACGACGTGGAGGGGAAAGCGCAACTTGCCGTGAGAAAGCCGGCGTGTATATGCAATTATATCGACGACAGCGCGGCGTGCGCGGAAAAGATCGTTTACAGCGGGAAAAAGGCGAAGGAACTTGCCGCGCCGTATATCTATGAAACGGCGTGCGGGCTGGTGATGTGCATCACCGCGCTTTCCTTCGAGGGGGAAACGGCGGGGTTCATCGCCACCGGCCCCGTGATCTTATGGGAGCGCGACGATTTTTTCGAGGGGGAATTTTATGAAAACTGCCTGCGCCTCGGCGTCGATCTGAAGGAAAAGGCGTTCGATTATTCCTCCATCCGCCAGATCGCCTGCGAAACGATGACCTCTTCGGCGCAGATGCTGGCGATGATGGTCGGCTATCTCGCGGACGAGCAGAAACGCTACGTGAAAAAGCGGCTGGAAGCCGCGCGGCTCGCCCCGCCGAAGGGGGAAAACGGGCGCGGGTTCGGCAAATATCCCCTCGATACGGAAAAAGAACTCATTGCCTGCGTGCAGTTGGGCGAGGGAAATAAAGCCCGCTCCATCCTCAACGATTTTCTGGGCGGCATCTTTTTGTACGCCGGCGGCGATCTCGACATCATCAAGGCGAAACTTTACGAATTCACGGCGTTTCTTTCCCGCGCGGCGGTGGAGGCGGGGGCGAAACTGGAAAGTTTGACGAACATCGTCAAAAAGACGGCGGCGCTGATGCTGGAAAACGTCGATTACGGCGATCTGTGCCGCAAGACGGTGGAGATTTTGGAAGATTACATCGCCGTTGTGTACGCCGGCCGCGGCAACCGCGGCGCGAGCAAGCACATGGCGGCGGCGATAAAATACATCAACGAAAATTACGATAAGGAAATTTCCCTCGACACCCTTGCGAAAAACGTGTTCGTCAGCGCGTATTATTTAAGCCATTTGTTCCGCGAGGAAACGGGCGTTACGTTCAGCGATTATCTTTCCAAAGTGCGCATCGAAAAGAGCAAGGCGTTTCTGAAAGAGGGGCTTTCCGTGGAGGACGCGGCGTACAAAGCCGGTTTCAACGACGGCAACTACTATATCCGCATTTTCAAAAAGTACGTGGGAACCACCCCCGCGAAATATAAAAAATCGATGAAGGAAAGTTGAACGGCGTTCGGCTTTCCCGTCTTTTTCCCCGCCTGCGGGCGGGGAAAAGCGCGCGCTTTTTCCGCTTTGGCTGCGGGAGGAGCGCGCGTTTTTTCATGCCGCAAAAAATCGGGAACGGGCGGAAGCAACGGAAGGTCAATTTCTTTCGTTCCGCCGCCGGCAGTTCGATAAAACGCCGCGGAACGGGCGGGAAAATTTCCGAATTTTTGTTCGTTTTCGGAAAACGCGGAATATGTCGGAAAACCCCGCGCTTTTGCCCCGAAAACCCGCGGAACGGGCATAAAACGGAGGGCTTATACATAACTTGTTAAGGGCGAGTTATCCACATCGTTTTCGTTTATCCGTGCAAAAATGTGGATAAACCGCCTTATTTTAAAAAGTTATCCACAATTTCGGGAGGTCAATCGTGTTCGTGGTAAAAGGTAAAAATCTCATCATCGCGGGGGTGTTGCTGCTGGCGTGCATCGCGGGGGCGGTGTGCATCGGGGCGATGAACCGCCCGAACGAGAGCGTCGCGGCGGCGGAGATCAAGGTGGTCATCGACGCGGGGCACGGCGGCATAGACGGCGGCGTTGTCGGCGCGAAAACGGGGGTCAAGGAAAGCGAACTCAATCTGGCGGTGGCGAAAAAACTGGCGAAACACTTTGAAAACGCCGGCGTGGACGCGGTGCTCACCCGCAAGAACGCCGCTGGGCTGTACGGCGCCGCCGCGGGCAACCTGAAACGCAAGGATATGCAGGCGCGGCGGGACATCATCCTCAAAGAAAAGCCGACGCTGGTCATTTCCGTGCACATGAACAAGTACCCCGTTTCCTCCCGCAGGGGCGCGCAGGTGTTTTTCGACGAATCCGACGAACAGGGAAAACGGCTTGCCGAGTGCGTGCAGAAGAGTTTCAACGACATGGAGGAGGCGGCGCGGCAGTATTCCGCCCTCAAAGGGGATTACTACATCTTAAATTCCCATCCCTATCCGGCGTGCATCGCGGAATGCGGCTTCCTTTCCAACCCCGAAGACGAGGCGCTGCTCGTTACCGAGGTCTATCAGGAAAAGATCGCCTACGCGATTTTCAAGGGCGCGATCGATTACCTCAGCGAAGCCACTTCTTACGCGAAATTTCCCGATCGCGCGGAATGGGTGTGAAATTTTCCGTAAAACTGTCATAAACCCCTTGCAAAAGGAAAATTCTGCGTTATGATTAAGGAAAAGAAGGCGCATGCCTTTTTTGCGGAGGGGAATCATGACGACGGGGGAAATCGTATCGCTGATCGGGCTGGCGATCTCTGCGGCGGCGTTCGTTACGGGTTCCGTCGTGTTTTTCAAAAACATGGGCAGGGACGCGGCGGACAGGGGCGGCAGAAACGCAAAGCTCGAAAGCAAACTGGATTTCATCAAGATACAAACGGAACTGATCAGCGCGAAAAGCAACGCCATTTCCGAAAAGCTGGACGATCAGAACGGGCGGCTCATCGTGGTGGAGCAAAAAGTGGAGGCGGCAAACCTGCCCGCGCTTTCCGAAAAGGTGGCGCGCATGGATGAAAGCCTGAAAAACGCGCGCAGTCAGCTCGAAGAAATTTTACGCAGGGAGGAAACGTGATGGAAACGGAACTTTTCGGGATCTTGACGGCGGTTCTGGGCACGGCGGTAACCTGCGCCGTTACGGCGCTGGGAAATTGGCTCGTGCGTCTGATCCGCCAAAAAGTCGGCGCGGCGGAGGAAAAAAGCGCGCTGGAAACGGCGGTGCGGGCGGTGCAGAACGGCGTCGCCGCCACCGCGCAGACCTATGTGGACGATCTGAAAAAGGCGGGTAAATTCGATTCCGCCGCGCAGAAAAACGCCTTCGAGAAGGCGAAAGCGACGGCGCTTTCCATGCTGAGCGAGGGGGTCAGACAGACGATCGCCGCCCTTTACGGGGACGTGGATGTTTTTCTGGAAGCGGAAATCGAAACGCAAGTGCGCCGCAGCAAGGCGGCGTGAGGGGCAAAGCGCGCCCGTCCGGAACAAACCGGACGGGCGCGCTTTGCGCTTTTAAAAGGAGCGAACCGGCAAATATCCGGATCGGATGCGGGCGAAAAGGGCGGCGGGATCCTTCCGGATAAGGGAAAAGCGGGTCAAAAGAGTTTACGGACCGTTTTTTTAATTGTGTTTTCGGCGAAAATGTCGTATAATATTTCCGTACAGGATTTTTCAAGGCGGGTTAACGTGTTCAGATTCGAGGATAAACTTTCCAAAGAGCGGGCGGCGAACATGAACGGCGTCGTGCTGGCGTTCATCGGCGACGCCGTGTATTCGCTTTACGTGCGGGAAAAACTCGCGTTTTCTTCCGACGCCAAGGCGGGCGAACTCAACCGCATGACGGCGGAACGGGTCTGCGCGGGCGCGCAGGCGGATCTCGCGCGGAAACTGCTGCCGCTTTTCACCGAGGAGGAACGCGCGGTGTTCATGCGCGCGCGCAACAGCAAAAAGGGCACGAAAGCCAAACACAGCACGGTGGCGGAATACAATATGTCCACGGGGTTCGAGGCGGTCGTGGGCTATCTGTACGTTACGGGCGGGCACGAACGGCTTGCCGAATTGCTCGATACTGAGGGAAACGAATGAAAACGGAAGGAAGAAACGCGGTCGGCGAACTGCTCAAGACCGACGCAAAGATCGAAAAACTGCTGGTGGAAAATTCTCTGCGGGACGCCGCCGGCCGCGCCCTCGTGGCGCAGGCGAAGGAAAGGGGCGTGCGCATCCAGTATGCCGACAGGGCTGCGCTGGACAGGGAATGCCCCGACAGGAAACATCAGGGACTTATCGCCTATACCGCCGATTACCGCTATGCCGACGAAGGCGAACTGCTTTCGGAAGCGGCGGAAAAGGACGGCTTTTACGTGGTGCTCGACGGCATCACCGACCCGCACAATCTCGGCAGCATCATCCGCGTATGCGAATGCGCGGGGGTGGACGGGCTGCTCTTTGCCGACCGCCGGAGCGCGGGGGTTACCGAAACGGTGATGCGCGTTTCCGAAGGGGCGGCGAACCATCTGAAAATCGCGCGCACGGGCAACGTAAACGCCCTTTTGGACGATTTCAAAAAGCGCGGTTATTGGGTTACCGGCGCGGAAGTCGGCGGCGAAAACATCTATCGGGCGGATTTTTCCGGCAAGTGCGTGCTCGTCGTCGGCGGCGAGGATACGGGCATCCGCCGGCTCACGCGGGAAAAGTGCGACCGCCTTGCGGAGATCCCCATGTACGGAAAGGTCAATTCCCTCAACGCGTCGGTGGCGTGCGGTATCGCGGTGTTCGAGGCGATGCGCCGCCGCAGGGGGTTTTAAAATGGGCGCGCCGGAAAATCTGACGGACGAGGAACTCTGCGCGCTCGCCAAGAAGGGCGATCTCAACGCGATCAATCTGCTCTTCGAACGCTGCCGCACCATGGTTCGGAGCATCGTGCATTCCTATTTTCTCAGCGGCGGGGACAGGGAGGATCTGTTGCAGGAGGGCATGATCGGGCTGTTTAAAGCCGTCAACGGCTACAACGGCAAGGCGGGGTTCAGGACTTTCGCCGCGCTGTGCGTGAAGCGGAGCGTGCTTTCCGCCATCCGCCTCGGCAGCCGCGACAAGCATAAACCGCTCAACAATTACATTTCGCTGAGCGCGCTCAGCGAGGACGGATCGGGCTGCGAACTGCGCGTCGGCAGGGAGGCGATCGATCCCGAAACGGAGTATATCAACAACGAATCGCTCGAAGAACTCAAAGAGGGCATCCACTTTACGTTGAGCAAATTCGAACGCAAGGTGCTGGCGCTGTATCTCGACGGATACAGTTACGAAACCATCGGGGAAAAACTCGGCAAAAGCGCGAAATCCGCGGATAACGCCTTGCAGCGCATCCGCAGAAAGATAGAACGCATCGTCAATCAGGAAGGGGCATAAAATATGGCATATACGGCGATATACAGAAAGTACCGCCCGAAAACGTTCGATAAACTCATCGGGCAGGAACACATCGTAAAGACGCTGATCAACCAGATCGAAAGCGGCAAGATCGGGCACGCGTATCTTTTCTGCGGCACGCGGGGGACGGGCAAGACTTCCACGGCGCGCATGTTTGCGCGGGCGATCAACTGCCTGCACCCCGTGAACGGTTCCCCCTGCGGGGAATGCGCGGTGTGCCGCGCGCTCGATTCCGGCTCGCTGGACGTGGTGGAGATCGACGCGGCGTCCAACAACGGCGTCAACGAGATCCGCGATCTGCGGGAAAAAGTCGCTTATCCGCCGGTCAACTGCCGTTATAAAGTATATATCATCGACGAAGTGCACATGCTCACGCCGGCTGCGTTCAACGCCCTTTTAAAAACGCTGGAAGAGCCGCCCGAACACGCGGTGTTCATCTTGGCGACCACCGAATCGCACAAACTGCCGGCAACCATCCTGTCGCGGTGCATGCGTTTCGATTTCAAACTCGTTTCCGCGGAACGGCTGGCGAAACTCATCGGCGAGATCTTCGACGATCTCGGCAGAAAATACACGCCGGAGGCGGTTACGCTCATCGCCAAAGCGGGGGAGGGCAGCATCCGCGACGCGCTTTCCATTGCGGACGTGTGCGATTCCTACGCCGGCGGCACGCTGACGTATGACGACGTGCTGGCGGTGCTCGGCGCTTCCGACGGCGCCAAGGTCGCCGCGCTGGCGCAGGCGGTGCTCGGCGGGCGCACGGGGGAGATCTTCGAGCGGGTGAACGAACTCGCCGCCACGGGCAGGAGCATGGGCGTGCTGACGAAGGACGTCGTTTCGTATATGCGCGATCTTCTGGTGGTCAGAACGGCGAAAAACGCCAACGCCGTGCTGTGTCTGCCGGAAGAACGGTTCAGGGAATACGAGCGCGCGGCGGAGGGATTCGAGCCGCGGCGCATTCTCCGCGCGATGGAGATCTTTTCCGCCGCGGAGGCGGAACTCAAATACGCCGCGCACCCCCGCACCCTCTTTGAAACGGCGGCGATCAAAGCGGCGAAACCGGAAACCGATTACGATCTCGCCGCGCTTCTTTCCCGCGTGAAGGCGCTGGAAGATCGCGTCAAAGAGGGCGTTCCCGCCGCCCCGACGCAAAATGTTTCCACGCCGCGGGACGACGGCGTTTTGCCGCAAAACGGATCCGCGCCGCAGGATGCGGCGGAAAAAACCGACGGCGCCGCCGTTTTTGAAAAGCCGCAGGGCGTGGCGGGCGGCGGGCTGAAAGGCCATACGGCGGATGAGGCGCTGGGGCTGATCACCCGCGGGCTGCGCAAGAACAACGAACTGATGCTCTGGGCGGTACTGCAGGGGCTGAAAGCGGAAATCGAGGGCGATACCCTCGTCATCGGCGCGAAGGACGAAAACAACCTGAAAGTGGTGGAAAAACCGGAAAATTTCGCGGCGATCGAAAGGCAGCTCAAAGAGCATTTTCCCGCCGCGTCGCTCAAAGTCAAGGCGGAAACGAGCGCGAAGAGCGCCGAACAGTTCGATAACGACGTGGACGAAATCAGGAAGATCTTCGGCGAGGACATCGTCATCGTCGAGTAATCGGATCATCGATCAAAAAAGAAAAAAGGAGAAAGAAAAATGGCAGGATTCAAAGGCGGTTACGGCGGCTTCGGCGGCGGCAACATGCAAAATCTGATGAAACAGGCGCAGAAAATGCAGCAGGAAATGGCGAAGGCGCAGGAAGAGTTGGCGGAAGCGGAGATCGCGGGCAGCGCCGGCGGCGGGCTGGTGGAAGTGCGCGTGAACGGCAAAAACGAGTTTCTGGGCATTTCCATCAAACCCGAGGCGGTCGATCCCGACGACGTGGAGATGCTTGAAGATCTCATCGCCGCGGCGATGAACGACGCGAAGGAAAAAGCCGACGCGCTTTCCAAGGAAAAGATGGGCGCGTTCGGCGCGATGGGCGGCATGCTGTAAGCCGGTTGCGGCGCGGTTTCGGGGCGCGGAAAACCGCGCCCCGACAGGATATAAGAAGATAGAAGATGAAAGTGTTTATCGAGCCGATCGGCAGGCTCATCAACGAATTTACCAAACTCCCGGGCGTGGGGGCGAAAACGGCGCAGCGGTATGCCTATAAAGTCGTGAACATGACGGAGGAAGAGGCGAAAAACTTTGCCGAAAGCATTCTCGACGCCAAGCGGAAGGTGCATTACTGCAAGATATGCGGCAATTTTTCCGAAGGGGAGATCTGCGAGATCTGCAAAAACCGCACGGCGGAGACCATCTGCGTGGTGAAGGAGCCGAAGGATTGCGTCGCCATCGAAAAATTGGCGGAATTTAACGGCGTGTATCACGTGCTGCACGGCACGATCTCGCCTTTAAACGGCGTGGGGCCTTCCGATATCCGCATCCGCGAACTGCTCGAACGCATCAAGGCGGGCGGGGTGAAGGAGATCATCCTCGCCACCAATCCGGATGTGGAAGGGGAGGCGACGGCGATGTACATTTCCGGTTTGATCAAGCCCCTCGGCATCAAGGTTACGCGGCTGGCAAGCGGCATTTCCATCGGCACGGATCTCGAGTATGCGGACGAGGTTACCCTCGCCCGCGCTTTCGTGGACAGAAAGCCGATGTGAAAAAAAATAAGAGGGAAAACGAGATGAAGAAAAGAACGCGTATTGTATTGACGGCGGCGCTGTTTATCATATGCGTTGCCTGTTTGTGCTTAGCGGGGTGTAAAGGAAAAGAACCGATCTATAAAACGCGATTTTGTTTTTCTTTGATCAGCGCGCCGTACGAAACGGACGGGAGCATAAGCGGCTGTCTCACGGAAGAAGAACCGTATTATGAAGCGGATGCGGGCGTGTATCCGTTTAATTATTTTAGTTATTCCCCCTGTATATGTGTTGCGGATTATTCGGAAAAATACGGTGAAGTACCGTATATTGCTTTTAGTACGCATTATCCCGAAGAGGAGTAAGTCCTTTAATATCCGAACACATTTCTTTTTCTAATTCTTCAAAAGAAATTTCTTTCGTCCCGTCTTTGTAGTTAAACGTAATTACAAGTTTATCGTCGTAAAGATAGATAATATTTACAAAACTGTCTATCAGGCGCTTGCGGCTTTCTATGTCATTGATATTTATATCGCGAAACTTCGTAATAAAGTATACAATGTGGTCTTTGGTTAATTCGGGGCGTTCGAGTTGCTCTGTGTAAATTGCGGTTTCTATTTCGGATTTTTCCGATTCCAATACGTCAAGCCTTTGTTTTGCCGATGAATTGAACAATCCTTGCTGAATTGCGTTAAGCAGATTGTCTATGTATCCGTTTACTTCTTTCAACTTTGCTTTCAATTCGGGAATTCTCGTATTCTCCTGAGATAAGAGATATAATATTCTCTCTGCAAGATAATCGACAAGTTCGTCGTCCATAATTTTTTTCATTGTATAGTTTACAACGATATCTTCGATCCATTCTTTTCTTACAGCCTTTTTATCGCAACCGCGCTTACGTTTTGCACTTGCGCACTTATAGTAGCGGTGAACGGTTCCCGTTCTGCTTGTTCCGCTTTCGCCAAACATAATGGATCCGCATTTACCACACCGAAGTTTCGGAGTTAAAATATAATCATCCTCCGCTTTATGTCGCGCCGGAGCTTTCTTGTTTTTATCCATTTTTTCCTGAACGCGATTAAATAACTCTTCAGAAACAATGGCAGGAAATGCATTCGGATGAACTATATCGCGAAAGCGATACTCTCCGATATATTTCCTGTTTTTAAGCATATGGTGAACGATGTTGAGCGTCATCCCATTGCCATATTTCGACTTTATTCCACGGCGGTTGAAATCTTTCACGATAGCCGTCATTTTCTCTCCGTCGGCATAGCGGGTAAACGTTTCCAAAACATACGGAGCAGTTTCATCGTCGATTTCAAGGCTCTTTTCTTTTGTCAGACGGTATCCCATAGGAATGCCTCCGCCGTTCAATTTTCCCTTTAATGCATTTTCAGTAAGCCCGCGATTGATTTTTTCGGCAAGTTCTACGGAGTAGTACTCTGCATAGCCTTCAAGCATAGCCTCAAGAATAATTCCTTCCGAGCCTTCGCCGATATGCTCTTTTGCAGAAATAACTTTTACGCCGTTTTTCTTTAAAATATTTTTATAATAGGCAGAATCGTAACGATTTCTCGCAAAGCGATCGACTTTCCACACGATAATTGAATCGAAAACTTTGCGATAACTGTCTTTGATCATTTTCTGAAACTCGGGGCGATTATCCGTTTTTGCCGAAAGTGCGCGATCGATATAATTGCCGATAACGGTTATGCCGCTTTTTTCTGCGAATTCCATACATTCGCGAAGTTGTCCTTCGATACTTTCTTCGCGCTGATTATCGCTTGAATATCTTGCATATATTACCGCTTTCATTTCATTCTCCGTTTTTTTTTAAGTTTTTTTTGTTGGCTTTATTTCAAACAACTCTCATCCAATAAAAAATCATATAATCCCACATGAATAATGCCGCTGTCGTCAAGCCACGGTTTCATTCGGGTTTTTGTTACTATTACTTTTTTGAAAAAATCACGCGTTGCCGTCAAAGGACGAAGTTCTGTTTTTTCTTTATTCGCATCGTCGATATTAAGAGCGGATTGAATATAATATTTATTCATTCCGTCGTTTACCACAAAATCTATTTCGCACTGAATCTGATGTTGCTTTCCGTCCGTACCTTTTGAAGTGTATTGAACCACTCCGACGTCAACGGAATACCCGCGGGCGAGAAGTTCGTTGTAAATAATGTTTTTCATTGCGTGCGTTTCTTCCTGCTGGCGGAAATTTAAGCGCGCGTTTCTCAGTCCCATATCGGTGCAATAATATTTCGACGGATACGAGAAATATTTTTTCCCTTTTACGTCGAATCTTTTCGCCTCGTTAAACAAAAACGATTCTTCGAGATAGGTAAGATAGGTTGAAATCGTTTGCGAATTAACGTTGATATTTCTTACCGATTTCAGCGTATTCGCAATTTTTAACGAATTGGTAAGCGAACCGACGGAAGAACATAAATCGTCCGTTAAAACCTGCAAAACTTCGGGCATCGCAACGTTATAGCGGTCTTCGATGTCCTTAAAATAAACTTCCTTAAAAAGGTCGAAAAGATATTTCATTTTTTCACGCGGAGTCTTTTTCGATAAAACGAGAGGAAGCCCGCCGTAAAGCGCATATTCTTCAAACGCTTCCGCTTTATCCCCGCCCGTGTACGCATAAAATTCTTTGAACGTAAGCGGATAAATTCTTACTTCGTCGCCGCGCCCTCTGAATTCCGTCATAACGTCTTTCGACAGAAGTTTAGAGTTACTGCCCGTAACGTAAACGTCTACGTTGTCCTTGCGAAGTAAACCGTTTAATACGCCGTAGAGAGGAAGCGGCTTATCGCTTTTCAAGTCTTCTTTTTTTATTGCATATTGCACTTCGTCGATAAAAACGTAATGCATCGAGTCGTTATTGCTTAGTTTTTCCCGAATATATGCGGATAATTTTTTCGGTTCGCGAAGTTCTTCGTTTTCTTCGTCATCGAGAGATATTTTTATAATATTTTCTTCCGAAACGCCCTGAGATAAAAGGTATTCGTAATAAATATTAAATAAAAGATAACTTTTTCCGCATCTGCGAATGCCCGTTATAACTTTTATCAAACCGTTTTCTTTGCGATTGATAAGTTCGCACAAATAAGTTTCTCTTTTAATCGGGTTCATAAAGCCCTCCTATCGTTTTGTAAATACAACATATGTATCGACCAACTTTCAAAAATATTATAGCTCAACCGAAAATAAAAGTCAAGCCAAACTAAGTAAGA
>CALVUL010000061.1 GCA_944363555.1 uncultured Clostridia bacterium | reverse complement strand
GCCTCGTCGATGAGGTCGATCGCCTTATCCGGCAGAAAGCGGTCGGCGATATACCGATCGGAAAGGGTTACCGCCGCCTCGATGGCGTCGTCGCAGATCGTTACCTTGTGATGCGCCTCGTAGCGGTCCCTGAGTCCTTTCAGGATCTCGACGCTCTCTTCCGCCGTGGGCGCGTCCACCAAGATCGGCTGGAACCGCCGTTCCAGCGCGGGATCTTTTTCGATATATTTGCGGTATTCGTCCACCGTCGTCGCGCCGATGGTCTGCAATTCCCCGCGGGAAAGCATCGGTTTTAAGATATTGGCGGCGTCCATGTTGCCTTCCCCCGCGGACCCCGCGCCGACGATGTTATGGATCTCGTCGATAAACAAGATGACGTCCCCGCTCTCTTTGACCGCGGAAACGATCTTTTTGAGCCGCTCCTCGAAATCGCCGCGGTACCGGCTGCCGGCGAGCAGCCCCGCGAGATCGAGGGAAAACACCGTTTTCCCCGCCAGCAGTTCGGGCACGGTGCCGCGGACGATCGCCTGCGCCAGCCCCTCCACCACGGCGCTCTTGCCGACGCCCGGCTCCCCGATGAGCACGGGGTTGTTCTTGCTGCGGCGCGTGAGGATCTGGATGATGCGGTCGATCTCCTCTTTCCGCCCGATGACGGGATCGAGTTTGCCCATGCGGGCGCGCTCCGTCATATCCACGCCGTATTCGGCAAGGGTCTTCATCGCCTCCGCCGATTTCGGTTTTTTCGGCGCGCGCTCGAATTCCTCCTCGTAATCGCCGTATTCCACGCTGATCTTTTCTTCCAGCCGGTCGATCATCCTGCCGATGTCGATATGAAATTCGTCCAGAATGCGTACGGCAAGGCTTTCCTCCACGCTGAGGATCGCCAGCAGAAGATGTTCCGTGCCGATGGTGAACGACGTGCCGGACTGCACCGCGTACTCCATGGCGTGCTGCAGCATGTTTTTCGCACGGGGCGTAAGCCCCATGATGTTGCTGGTCTTATCCGCGCAGGCGCGCAGGCGGTATTCGTAACGCTTCACATCCACGCCCGCGTCGTTTAAAATCGTCTTCGCCACGCCGTCCGGCGTGTTGAGCAGCCCGTAAAGGATGTGCTCGCTGCCGATATACGAGCAGCCGTGGCGGGTGGAAATCCGCGCCGCCTCCGCCATCGCCTTCTTCGCGTTGGTCGATAATTTTTCCTCCAGATTGTCCATCAGACGTTCCCCTTGATTTTTACCAATGACCGTTTTACGAATTCCGCGCGGCAGCGGTCGCGTTCCTCTTCGCCGAGCCTCCGCCCTTCGCGCTCCGCAAGGATCGCGGGCCGCACGGCAATGGTCAGATCGTCGATCGCCTGCGGGTTTTCAAAACGGAAAAAACCCAAAGAAATCCCCAGTTTGACGCCGGAAATATAATTCAGATATTCGCCGTAGCCGAGCAGAACGGAATTTTCCAGCACGGCGAGGGCGCGGCGGCATTCGTTTTCCGTGGAAAGCAGGATGGGTTTATAATAACTTTCCCGCGTGGCGTTTTCCCACGCGCACATGCACAGCACGCCTTTTTCCACTTTGGAGACGATCTCCCGTTCGCTGACGCCCAGCGTAACTTCGTTGCTCACCTGATACAAATTCCCTTCCGCCTTGCTGCCTTCCCCGTACGCGCCGCGCACGGTAAGCCCTTCCTTTTCGATCTCCCCGACGACGGCTTTCAGCTTTCCGCTTTCCGTCAGCGCCGGCAGAAACAGCATGACCGACGCCCGCATCCCCGTGCCCGTATTCGTGGGGCACGCGGTCAGATAGCCGAGTTTTTCGTCGAAGGCGAAATCGATGGTCTTGGAAAGTTCGTCGTCGAGCATATCCAGCCGTTTATAGCCTTCGCTGAGGGCGAGCCCGCGCATAAAGCACTGTTCGCGGAGCACGTCCTCTTCGTGGATCATCACAGAAAGGCTTTCGTCTTCGCTGACGAGCACGGCGCTGTGCGCCGCGTTGCGGATGAGCGCGCTGCTCACGAGATGGCGCTCTTTCAGCGCCTCCCTGCGTATCGGCTTCATCATCGAAAGATGATAAAGATCGAACTCCCCCGCGCGGCGCGCCGCCCGCGCCACGTTTTTGACGACGTCTTCCGCCGTTTTCCGGTCGGAAATATAAAAAGGCAGCCCCCTGACGTTACGCGCGAGACGGATACGGGTGAGCACGATGTTGTTGTCGTCGACATCCGGCCGATAATTTTTCCCTTCCATACCCGCAAGATCCCGCCCGCTCATTTCAGCCCCCTGCGCGCGAGTTCGAAATACAGTTGGCGGATCTCTTCGCCGAGATCGTTCGCCTTATCGAAATCCCCGCCGAGCATCGCCGCTTCCTTTTCTTCGAGCAGCGTTTCGTATTCGCACAAAAGCTGGCGTTCGATGCCGCCGACTTTCGGCGTTTTGCCCGCGTGCACCGTTACCCCGTGCAGTTTTTTCAGCAGGGGAGCGAGTTCTTCGGCGAACGCGCGGTAACAGTTTTCGCAGCCGAGCAGAGAGGTGCTATAAAATTGTTCCAGCGTCGTACCGCATCTGCCGCACCGTTTGCTCATTTCCCTCTTTCCGCCTCTTTCAGCAGTCTTTTTACGCATTTCGCGGCGTTTTTATAGATGTCTTCCGGCGTTTCGCCGATGTCGAAACGCCCGTTTTCGTAGGCGATGTGCCCGCCGGCGACGGTCATCAGCACCGCCGAGGTATCCGCCGAATACACCAGCGACTTGCCGATGTCGGAAAGCGGCTGCATGCACGGCGCGTTCAGATCGATCAGCGCCAGATCCGCGTCCCTGCCGACGGCGATCTCCCCGCCGTCGAAACCGAGGGCTTTATAGCCCGTTTCCGTCGCCGCGCGCAAAGCCTCCTCCGCGGGGACGGCGGCGGCGTCTTTCATCCGCTCTTTCTGCAAACAGCTCATCAGATACATTTCCCTGAACATCGAAAGGGCGTTGTTGCTCGCGGCGCCGTCGGTGCCGAGGGCGACGGCAACGCCGTTTTTCAGCAGGGAACAAATCGGCGCGACGCCGCTTGCAAGTTTTAAATTGCTCGACGGATTGCTCGCAACCGTGATGTTTTTATCCGCCAGAAGGGCGATGTCGTTTTTATCGAGATACGTGCCGTGGGCGATGATGCCGCCCTCGTCGAAAAACCCGATCTTGTGCAGATATTCCACCGGCGTAAGAGAACGGCGCACGCTGCATTCCCCCACTTCCTTCAGCGTTTCCGCGCAATGGATATAGGTGGGCGCGCCGAGGGTCGCCGCGAGATCGGCAACGCCTTCCAAAAGCGCGTCGCTGCAGGTGTATTCCGCATGCAGACCGATGATGTATTTGAGCCGCCGTTTCCCTTTATATGTATTGTAACGGCTTTGCATATATGCAAGGCTTTCCTTCACGTCGCCGCCGCCGACGTCGTTATCGCCGGAACAAAGCGCCACGGCGATGCCGCTTCTGCGGAGAACTTCCGCCGCCACGGCGGGGAAAAAGTACATATCCGCCGCCGCGGTAACGCCGCCGCGCACGTATTCCGCCGCCGCGAGCATCGTGCCCCAATACACGTCCTCCTCCGTAAGGTGGTCTTCCAAGGGAAAGATCCTGTCGAACAGCCATTCCTGCAAAGGGAGATCGTCGGCGACGCCGCGGAACAGCGTCATCGCCGAATGGGCGTGCGCGTTGCAAAATCCGGGGATGAGCAGATTGCCGCCGCAGTCCTTTTCCCTGTCGGCGGGGAAAAACATCCTGTCGTTCTGCTTGCCCGCGTATACGATTTTTCCGTCCTCGATCTGCACTTCGCCGCGGAAGATCTCCCCGCCGGCGCGCGGCAGAACGAGCGCGTTTTTCAGCCTTATCTTCATAAACCGATCTTTAATTTTTTCAGATATTCCGCCATTTCGGCGCCGATATGCTCGTCGCGCAGCGCGTATTCCGCGTTTGCCTGCACGTAGCCGAACTTATCGCCGACGTCGTAACGCTTGCCGGCGAACTCCGCCGCCGAGATCCTGCCCTTTTCCGCCAGAGAGCGGAACGCTTCGGTGAGGATGATCTCGTTCCCGTGCATTTTCAGTTTGCGGATCTCGCCGAAGATCTCCGGCGTGAAAGCGTACCTGCCGATGATGGCGTAATCGGAAAGCCTTTCCGCCGGCGAAGGCTTTTCGATAAAATCGTAAACTTCCTTGACGTCGCCGTCCTTCGCCACGCCGATGTTGCCGTATTTGCAGATTTCCTCTTCGGAAACGCGCATCGCGGCGACCACCGATCTTTCCGTCTTTTCGGTAACGTCGCAAAGCCGGCGTATACAGGGCGTTTCCCCCGCGGCGGCATGGATGATCTCGTCGCCGAGCAGCAGGGCGAAAGGCTCGCCGCCGATCGCTTCTTCCGCGCACAGCAGCGCGCCCGCAAGCCCGTTCATCACCGTCTGCGTGACGAAAGTGATCTTAACGCGGGCGGAAACGGCTCTCAGCGCGGCGAGAAGTTCCGTTTTCCCGTCGGAAATCAGCCGTTCTTCCAGCGCGGCGTCCTTTGCGAAATGGCGTTTCACCACTTCCGCGTTGGAACCGACGACGATGACCGCCTCCTCCAGCCCCGCGGCGACGGCTTCGTCGACAATAT
>CALVUL010000060.1 GCA_944363555.1 uncultured Clostridia bacterium | reverse complement strand
GGAGGAGTACAAAGGCGCCGGCGCGGAGATTTTTTCCGTCTCCGCGGAAACGGGGGAAAATCTCGCCGCGCTGAAAGAGCGGCTCAAGGGCAGGCTCACCGCTTTCGCGGGGCAGTCCGCCGTCGGGAAATCTTCCCTGATCAACGCGATGTTCGGCGCAGATCTAAGAGTGGGCGATCTCAGCGCGATCGGGCGCGGAAAGCACACGACGACTTTTTCCTGCATTTATTTTTACGGCGATTGGAAGATCGTCGATACGCCGGGGTTCGCCGTTCTGGAAACGGATATCGGCGAAAAGGAACTGATGCGCTTTTATCCGGAATTCGAAACGCATCTGAACGAATGCAGATACCGCGGCTGCGCGCACGCGGGGGAAGCGGGGTGCGCGATCGCCGCGCTGGCAGAATCGGGGGAGATATCCCCCGCCCGTTACGCGCGGTATCTGGAGATACTGCGCCAGATCAAAGAAAGGAGAAAACGTTATGAATAACGTAAAAATCGCGCCGTCGGTCTTGTCGGCGGATTTCGCAAAGATGGGCGATGAAGTCGCCGGATTGCAGCGTTTCGGCGCGGATATGATCCACGTGGACGTCATGGACGGCGTGTTCGTGCCCAACATCACCTTCGGCATCAAAATGGTAAAGGATATCCGCCCCTATACCAAACTGCCTTTCGACGTGCATCTGATGATCGTCGAACCGTGGAAGTACGTAGAGCGTTTCGCCGCAGCCGGCGCGGATTACATCACCGTGCATGCGGAAGCGTGCGGGGAACGGACGGCGGAAACGCTGAAACGCATCCGCGGGTGCGGCGCGAAATGCGGCGTGGTGATCAATCCCGATACCCCCGCGGAAAAGGCGGAAGCCGTGTTGGATCTTTGCGATATGGCGGTCGTAATGGGCGTGCATCCCGGGTTCGGGGGGCAGAAATACATCGAGGAAGTCGGCAAAAAGATCGCCCGCCTTGCCGGCGCGCTGAAAGCGCGCAAATCGGCGGCGCTGCTGGAACTCGACGGCGGCGTTACCGAGGAAAACGCCGCGAAGATCGCTTCGCTCGGCGCAAATGTGCTGGTGGCGGGCAGCGCCGTATTCGGCGCGAAGGATAAAAAGGCTGCGATCGCCCGCCTGAAAGGAATTTAAAGGGGCGCGGCGGAAAAAAGAAGTCATAACGGCGGCATCGCAACATATAATAGTAGTAATTTACCGTTGTTTTGCCCTTTTTCGGCAAAGCGAAAGGAGCTGAAAATGAAAATTTGTTGCATCAAGCCGCCCAAAGCGGTCAGGAAACTGCTGAGACTGATTTTCCGGAGCAAGGCAAAGAAAGGCGGAACAAAAGCGGTTGCGATGTGAGCAACCGCTTTTTATGTTTCTGCACGGCGGCAAAACCGCCAATCGTTTGCGGCGCGGGAAAAATCGCCGCCTTCTTGAAAACGGAAAAGCCGCTTTTTCTGCGGGGGGAAATGAGGGGAAACGCAAAAAAGACGGTTACGCATCGCGCAACCGCCGCATCATCCACGGATGAATTTGCCTTACACTCTCTCTACTTTGCCGCTTTTCAGACAACGCGCGCACACGTATTCGTTGGAAACGGTGCCGTCCGCTTTTTTGACCCTGACTTTTTGCAGATTCGCGTTGTACTGGCGCGGGGTCTTGCGGTTGGAATGGCTCACCAAGTTGCCGGAAAGTTTCCCTTTATTGCAAACGCTGCATACTCTGGACATATTTTTTCGCCTCCGTGATAAGGTTGTTTCTTAATTTTAAGCATAGATACTTTATCATAAAACGTAAAAAAAAGCAAGGAAAAATAAGCGGAAAAGCAAAAATTTTTAAAATAGGGCAAAAAACGCCGCAAAAGTTGAAAAACATAAAAAATATGGTTGCAAAACGTGCGGATTTATTGTAAAATTATAATAAATAAAAAAGGGACGGTTCTGTTATGTCTGTCAACACGAACAACATCTACGGCGAAATCAGTATAACGGATGAGGCGATTGCGAACTTTGTGTATTATACTTCGCTGGAATGTTACGGCATCGTCGAGTTTGTTCCGTACAGCATACTCGATTCCATAACCGCTCTTTTCAGACGCAAAAATACGGTAAAGGGCGTCCGCATTAAAACCAGCGGGGACAGGATTTTCATCGACGTACACGTCATCGTGAAACACGGCGTTTCCATCAAAGCGGTCGCGGAGGCTCTCAAGGAATTCGTGAAATATCGGGTGGAACGATTTACCGGCATGCTTGTGGATACGGTCAACGTAAACATCAAGGGCGTTAAACTTTAAGGGCGTCGGACGCGATTTAACAGGGGTTAAATGGCGTTTTCCGTATGCTGCGATTTCATTTGAACACAACATTTCCAAGAGGTATATAAATGCAGAAAACCATCAACGGGGCTATGCTGAAAAATATGATCATCACGGCGGCAAAGCTCCTCGATATAAACAGGGTAACCATCGATTCGCTGAACGTGTTTCCCGTGTCGGACGGCGATACCGGCACAAATATGTCGCTGACCATCCAGTCGGCGGTGAAAGAACTTCTGAATTGCAACAGCAACGGCATTTACGATATTGCGGAAGCGGTCTCCAAGGGCGCGCTCAGGGGCGCGCGGGGCAATTCCGGCGTCATTTTATCACAGGTTTTGCGGGGATTCTGCAACAGCATCAAGGAAGCGCAGTCCATCGATACGAAACTCTTCGCGCAGGCGTTGCAGAACGGCGCGAAAGTGGCGTACGGCGCGGTGAGCAAACCAAAGGAAGGCACCATGCTGACCGTGGCGCGCGCCGTCGGCGAACACGCCGTGCAGATCAAATCCAAACACAAGGATTTCGAAACGTTTCTGCCCGAACTCATCAATAAGGGCAACGAAACGGTTGAACTTACGCCCGAACTGTTGCCGGTGCTGAAAAAAGCCGGCGTCGTCGATGCCGGCGGCAAGGGGCTGATGTGCCTTTACGAAGGCATGTATAAAGCGCTGATCGGCGAAGAAGTCGGCGGCAACATCGTCATCAACGACGCGAAACCCGTTGATACCGCGATGGAACATGCCGACATCATGAGTTTAGGCGTCATCGAATTTGCCTACTGCACGGAGTTCTTCATCATCAACATCAAGAAGAAAACCACCCTTGCCGACATCGAAAAACTGCGCGAAAAACTGATGGCGCTCGGCGATTGCGTCATCGTCATCGGGGATCTGGAACTCGTGAAGGTGCACGTGCACACCAACAAGCCGGGCGTTGCGCTGTCTTACGCGCTGGAACTCGGCGAACTCGATAAAGTCAAGATCGAAAACATGCTCGAACAGAACCGCGAGCTGAAGAAAAAATACGAAGCGGAAAAGAAGGATATGGCAATGCTCGCCATTTCCGCCGGCGAAGGGCTTTCCGACATCTTCCGCGACCTTACGGTGGACGGCATCATCGAGGGCGGTCAGTCGATGAACCCCAGCGCGAGCAGCATTGCGGACGCGGCGCAGCGCATCAACGCCGATACCATCTTCGTGCTGCCGAACAATAAAAACATCATTCTCGCGGCGGAGCAGGCGAAATCGCTGGTGGAGGGCAGAACCATCCACGTGATCCCGACGAAGAACATCCCGCAGGGATTTGCCGCAGCGCTGGCGTTCGATCCCGAACTGAGCGCGGAAGAAAACAAGGCGAATATGATCCACGCGCTCGACAACGTTACGGCGGGGCAGGTAACTTACGCGGTGCGCACCACCAAGATCGACGGCTTTTCCTTGCAGGAAGGCGACATCATCGGGCTGGACAACAAAAAGATCCTCGCCAAAGGGGATAACATTGCGGACGTCGTTACGGATCTCGTTCAGAAACTCAAAAGCACGTCGGATGAGATCATCACCCTCTATTACGGCGAGGACGTTTCCGAAACCGACGCGGAGCAACTGCAGGCGCTCTTGCAGGAAAAATACCCCGAATGCGACGTGGAGATCAATTACGGCGGTCAGCCGATCTATTATTATCTGATCGCTCTCGAATAGAAAACGATAAGGGAAACCCGCGCGTTTCCCTTTTTTGATAAACGGGAAGGAAGATGGAATTAACGCGCATCAAAGGAATCAGCGAGAAAAGGGAAAGCGAGTTTGCAAAACTCGGCGTTTACGCCGTGGAAGATCTGCCCGCGCTTTTTCCGCGCGCCTATCTCGATCTGCGCAGGATCACGCTCCTTCGGGAATGTTATCATAACGATATCGTCCTTACGGTGGGGAAAGTGACGAACGTCCCTTCCGCGCCCGTCGTGCGCCGCGTCAGTTATGTCAGGGCGTACTGTTCGCAGTACGGCGAGCCCTTTACCGCCGTCTGGTTCAACCAGCCGTACGTTCTCGGCAAACTGAAAGAGGATGAAGAATATCTTTTTTACGGGCGGGTTCAGAATAAATTCGGGCAGGTCAGTTTGATCAATCCGTCTTTCGAGCCGATCGGCAATAACGAACGGCTGAAAGGGATCGTTCCCCAATACCCGCTCAAAGGGTCGCTCACGCAGAAAGTCGTGCGCGACAGCGTGAAAATCGCCCTCCGGCTCTGCCCGCCGCGCAGCGCCGTTCCCGTTTCCCTGCAGAAAAAATACCGGCTTCCCGATCTTGCGCAAAGTTATTTTCGCGTGCACGCACCGTCGAGTTTCGCGGAGAAAAACGAGGCGGCGGACCGGATCGCCGCGGAAGAGTATTTTGCGCTGATCTCCGCATTCAGAATCGTGAAAGGGGGCGGCGAACAGGTGCGGATCAACCGCTATTCCTGCACGAAAGAAGAACTCGGCGAATTCGTTTCCCGTTTTCCGTTTACCTTTACCGACGGGCAGAAAAACGCCTTGCGGGAAATTTATGCCGATCTTAAAAGCGGCAAGGTGATGAACCGCCTCCTGCAGGGGGATGTCGGCAGCGGTAAAACCGCCGTCGGGCTTTCTGCGATGTACGCCGCCTTAAAAAGCGGTTATCAGGCGGTCATGCTCGCGCCTACCGAGGTGCTTGCGCGGCAGAACGCGGCTCTGGCAAAACGCTGTTTTCCGGAATACCGCGTGGAACTGCTCGTCGGTTCGACGGCGGCGAAGGAAAAACGCGAAATCAAAGCGCGGCTGAAAAGCGGGGAAATCGACGTGCTCGTCGGCACGCACGCCGTATTGCAGGGCGACGTGGAGTTTGCCCGCCTGAGTTTCTGCCTGTGCGACGAACAGCACCGTTTCGGCGTGGCGCAGAGGAGCGCCCTCGTCGCAAAAGGCGTTTCGCCGGACGTGCTGGTCATGAGCGCCACGCCGATCCCGCGCACCCTTTCGCTGATTTTTTACGGCGATCTGGATATTTCTACCATACCGGATAAGCCGGCGGCGCGCAAAACCGTCAGGACGAACATCGTTCCGTACGCGAAATACGACGATATGCTTAATTTTATCGGAAAGGAGATCGCCGCGGGCAGGCAGGCGTATTTCGTCTGCCCGAAAATCGAAGAGGATGAAGAGGGCGCGCTGATGAGCGTGAAGGAACTTTTCGAGGAAGTTTCGGGGAAACTTCCTCGGGTGCGTTTTTGCCTTCTTCACGGAAAGATGAAGGACGCGGAAAAGACGGAGATCATGCGCGCTTTCAAAGCGGGGGAATTTGACGCGCTCGTCAGCACCACCGTCATCGAGGTGGGGGTGGACGTGCCGAACGCCTCCGTCATGGTCGTCTACAACGCGGAGCGGTTCGGGCTTTCCCAACTGCATCAGCTGCGCGGACGGGTAGGGCGGTCCGATGTGGAAAGTTATTGTTTTTTGCTTACGCATGCGACGGGGGATTCTCTCGACAGATTGCGGATCTTAAAAAACAATGCGGACGGGTTCAGGATCGCGGACTTCGATTACGAAATGCGCGGCGGCGGCGATTTTCTCGGCGCGCGGCAGAGCGGTAAATTTATCGGCGATCTCGGGCATCTGAGTTATTCGTCTTCGGCGATCTTTCTCGCAAAAAAACTCAGCGACGAGGCGTTTGCGTCCGGAGAAAATATGGAAGAGATCCGCCGCGTCGCCGTGGCGAAGTACGAAAAACTCAAAGATATTACGCTGAATTGAAAAAATGCCGAAAAACGCCCGCGTATTCCCGTTGCGGTACGGGAATACGCGGGCGTTTTTTATTTTTCGTTTTTCCGCGCGTTTTCGGGGCGCGGTTTTTTATTGTTTTTGATGCGCAGGGAAAAATAAATGATGTTGAGCAGTTCCAGCGGGATGCAGAAGATAAACAGCAGCCACGAGTTTGTGAAAGGCACCGTGATAAAAATCGCCGCCGCGATGGAAAAGATCAATGCCGTTATGATGACGATCGAAAGATAGGTTTTTCCCCAGATGCAGTTGTAAACGAGCAGCACGATGCAGGAAACGGGAACGGCGTAGATGAACGCAAGCCACATTCTTTCGAGGTGGGGCATGGCGAGCAACGTGAACACGAACACCGCCGTAGCGATCAGCCACACCAATAAAACCGAGCAGACGATCACGTTCGTGCGGGTCAATAAATTGATCTTTCGTTTTATTTTAACGGGTTTATCGGATTTAGTCAGCAGCGTGTCCACCGTAACGCCGTATAAATCGGCGATCTGTTTTAACACGTCCACATCCGGCATGCCGCCGGCGCGCTCCCATTTGGAAACGGCTTTATCGGAATAATTGATTTTCTCCGCAAGTTCCGCCTGCGTCAGGTTCGCCGCTTTTCTGTATTTTACGAGATTTTCGGCAAGAACGGTTCTCAAATCTTCCATACGGCTATTTTAACGCAAAAAAACGGAAAAATCAAGCAAAAAAGCGCATATTTCATAAATTCCACGTTGCGTAGAGACGAAAAATATTTCTCTACCGCTTTAAAATCAAGGTGTAGAAAGCGAGCGTGCGGGAATAGATTGTAACGCGCCGTTTTTTTGTGTAAAATAAAAGAAAAAGCCGATAAAAGGAGGATCGATTATGAAAATCGCGGTTTCCGCCGAAACGACGGTGGATTTAACGAAAGAACTCTTAAAACAATACGATGTGCATACCATTCCTTTTACCATTCTTCTCGGCGATACGGCGAAGCTCGACGGCGAGGTGGAATGCGAGGAGATCGTCTCCTACGTGCAAAGGACCGGCATTCTGCCGAAAACCAGCGCCGTCAATGAATTTCAGTTCGACGAATATTTTGAAAAATTGCTCGATCGTTACGATCGCGTCATCCATTTTTCTCTGTCTTCGGAAATGAGCAGCGCCTATGCGAACGCGCAGAAATCGGCGGAAAAATTCGGGGGAAAAGTCAAGGTGTTCGATTCGCGTTCCCTTTCCACGGGGATCGCGCTTTTAACGATCTACGCCGCCGAACTCGCCGCGGCGGGGGAGAGTTTTGAAAGCGTTGCGGAAAAGTGCGCCAAGCGCATCCCTTACGTGCAGGCGAGTTTTATCCTTGAAAGGTTAGACTATCTTTATAAGGGCGGCAGGTGCTCCTCCCTTGCCTATTTCGGGGCGAACCTTTTGAAACTGCGCCCGCAGATCTTGGTGCTTGACGGCAAGATGGGCGCGGCGAAGAAATACCGCGGTAAGATCGAAAACGCCGTGCGCTCTTATTGCCGCGACACGCTGGAACGTTTCGACAACCCCGATCTTTCCGTGGGATTCGTTACCTATACGACGGCGAGCGAGGAGATGCTCGAGATCGCCAAAAACGCCATGAAGGAACGCGGATTTCAAAAGATCTACGTAACGCGCGCGGGCGGCACGATCACGAGCCATTGCGGCGAACATTGTCTGGGGATCTTATATATCAACGACGGCAAACAGGCATGAACGGCGCGCGCATCGAAACATTCGGGAATATTACGCTTTTCGGCGATTCCATTCCCAAAGGTTACACGACGAAAAACGGGAAGATCGAAAAAATCGGCACGGACGCGGTGAGCCTTTTGGAAAGGAAATACGGTTTTTCCGTGGATAACCGATCGGTGTACGGGCAGACGGTCGGGCGGTTGTACGCCCGCCGCGCCGTGGATCGGTATCTGGAAGAGGAAACGGCGGGCGGAACGCCGCGCACGGTGGTGTTTTGTCTGGGCGGAAACGACGCCGATTACGACTGGGCTGCCGTTGCCGCCCGTCCCGACGCGCCGCACGAGCCGAAAACGCCCCTGCCGGAATTTAAAAGAGAATTAAACGAACTTGTCCGAAAACTGAAAAACGCGGGGGTGAAGGTCGCGCTGACGAATTTGCCGCCGGTGGATTCTTCGCGGTTTTTCGAGCGGGTCATCTGCCGCGCGGCGGACGGGGAAAGGGTGCTGCGCTTTTTCAACGGGGATGTTACCAACATCAACCGCCATCAGGAAACGTACAATCTCGCCGTCATCGAAACCGCGGTGCGGAACGAATGCAGGGTCATCGATATCCGCACGCCCTTTTTGATGCAGATCGATTATCTGCGCAACTATTCAGACGACGGCATCCATCCGAACGCCGCGGGGCACAAAGTGATCGCCGAAAGCGTGGAGAGTTTCATCGACGCTCTGCCCGCAACGTAAATTTTGACTTTTTGTCGGCAACGGAAACCGAGAAAGCCGTTTTCGCTGCGGCAAAAGTTTTTCACGGGAAAAGCGATAACCGCAGCAGGAAAAAACGAAAAACGCAAGAAGAACGCCGCGCCCGCAATTGCGGGCGCGGCGTTCTTCTTGCGAAAGGTCAGCGCAGTTTTTTCTTGTAAAGCAGTTCGTAGCCGTCGCGCGCGGGGTAAAAGCCCCCGCACTGCACGTAGCCGAATTTTTCGTAAAAGAAACGCGCGCTTTCCGCGGCGGCGGTAGAAGTCATCGCAAAGTCGTAACCCGCAGAAAGCATTTCCGATTCCCAAAAACGCAAAAGCGCGCCTCCGCATCCTTTGCCGCGGTAGGGAGGAATAACGAAAAGCATATTCAGAAACGGGGTGTTATCCCAGAACAGATTGTACCTCAGCCATCCGGCAAAGGATTTTCCGTACAGCGCGGCATATACGCGGTTTACGGAAATCGAACGGTAAAGTTCTTCTGAAGCGATGTGTTTGTCTGAGCGGAGGATCGCCGCGCCGTCTGCCGTTTCGGCATAGCGCACGGCAATGTTTTTCGTATTCGGGGTCGTCGTCATGTCGTCAATTGTCCGCCTTTATGTTTTTTTGTACGGCAAAGGAAAAACGAAACGCCTTGGGCGGTATTTCAGTCTTTCTTCTTTTTGTATGCGTTGAGCAGAATATAGATCCCGATCAGCGCGAATACGGTTACGGCGAGGATGCAATACATCGCCTGCACGCTCACGTCGTTGCCGAAAAAGGCAAGATTGCAGTCGAGGGAGGTTTTGATCCCCGCCAACGCGTCGGCGGGGACGCCTTCTTTTTCCATCGCGGCAAACGCGCCGCGCAGGGAATGGTTGCGGACGAGGGAGGTGCTGTACGTACTCGGCAGCAAAGCCATGGCGTTCTGCATTCCTTCGCCGAAAGAACTGATGGGCATATAGGCGCCCGAGATAAAGCCGTAGCCTGCGCTGATGATCGTTCCGACCGCAGAGATCTGCCCCTGCGAGGAGAGGAAAAAATTGATGACGGAAGACAGCGCCGTTCCGAAAAGGACGAGGAGAAAAACGTCCGCAAACAGCAAAAGCACGTCCGTAACAGACATATACCAGCCGGCGATCGCCGTGTAGACGAGGCAGAGCAACGTCGCCGCAAAACAGATGACGAGCGAGGAAATCAACGTCGCCGCATAATAGTTCATCGCCAGAGCGGCAGGTTTTACCGGTGCGGTTTTCAGATCGCGCAGCGCCCCGCTCACTTTATCCTGCACCATCAGAAAGTTGGAACAAAAGGCGACCGTTACGCAGGAAACGGCGAGGATGGAGGAGATCAATTGCCCGCCCACGAGCGCATTGACGATCTTTTCGGGAAAATCCGGTATATCCGGTAGGGCGGAAGTAAAACTGTCGCGGTAGATGTTGGCGAGAAACGTAGCGTAAAGCACCAATAAAATGGCGGGAGTGATCAGGGAAGTAAAGAACATGCCCTTATCTTTGAAAAACAGTTTTACGTTTCTTTTGATCAGAATGAGGTTTTGCTTCATCTTTCTTCGCCCGTCAGCGTTTTGCCCGTTACCGCAAGAAAAACGTCGTCCATCTTGCCTTTGATGATCTCGTAATCATAGAAGATATCCGGATGTTTTACGATGAGTTCCGTTGCCGCCGCCGTGTTTGGAACGGAAAAGCGAAAAACCCCGTGATTGATCCGTTCGGCGTTGACGCCGAGTTTGCCGACGGCGGCTTCGTCCGCGCCGTAGAGGGTGATGTAATCGCCGGTATAGGCGTTTTTTAAGGCATAAGGCGTGCCTTCCGCGGCGATTTTTCCGCTGTCGATGATGACGACGTAATCGGCGTCCGCCGCTTCTTCCATATAATGCGTGGTCAAAAACACAGTCATGTTTTCGTTTTTGCGAAGATCGGATATGACCTTCCAGATCGCTTTGCGGGTGTGGGGGTCGAGCCCCGTCGTCGGCTCGTCGAGGATGAGGATTTTCGGTTTATGGAACAGCGCTCTGGCGATATCGATCCGCCTGCGCTGGCCGCCGGAAAGTTTGCCGACGGCGCGTTTCAGCAGATCTTTGAATTCCAGCGCTTCTGCGAGTTCGGCGAGCCGCTCTTTGAAAGCCGCGCCGCAAATCGAATATAACGACGCACGGCTTTCGAGGTTGTCGTAAACAGACAGCGCGCCGTCGAGAACGGAGGACTGAAAGACCACGCCGATCTCCCGTTTGATGCGCTCCGGCTCCCTGTCGGGATCGCCGCCGTCGATAACGACTTTGCCGCCGTCTTTTTTGAGTTGTCCGCACATGATGTTGATGGTCGTCGATTTCCCCGCGCCGTTGACGCCGAGAAAAGCGAACAGTTCGCCTTCCCTGACGCGAAAACTCACATCCCGAACGGCTTCGATTTCCCTGAAACTTTTGCTCAAATGCTCGATCTGTATGATATCCTTCATGTTCTGCTCCCGTCAAGATCTCCCGTTAAAATCGTGCCGTCGGCAAAGAGAACGCGCCCGTCGGCTTATTCCCATTCGATGGTCGCCGTCGGTTTGGGGGAAAGATCGAAACAGACGCGGTTTACCCCTTTGACTTCCGCAAGGATTCGTTTCGTGATCCTTTGCAGTAAAGCGAAGGGGATTTCCGGCACTTCCGCCGTCATCGCGTCCACGGTGTTTACGGCGCGGATGATGACCGGCCAGTCGAAACAGCGCGCGTTGTCGCGCACGCCGACCGATTTAAAGTCGGGCACGACGGTGAAATACTGCCATACCTTGCGGTCTTGCCCCGCGCGCGCGAATTCTTCCCGCAATATGGCGTCGCTTTCGCGGAGGGCTTCCAGCCTGTCGCGGGTGATCGCGCCAAGGCACCTTACGCCCAGCCCGGGGCCGGGGAAGGGTTGGCGGTAAACCATGCCGTCGGGCAGCCCCAGCGCCGAGCCGCAGGCGCGCACTTCGTCCTTAAAGAGCATTTTCAGCGGTTCGACGAGTTCGAATTTCAGATCGTCCGGCAGCCCGCCGACGTTGTGATGGCTCTTGACGATCTTCGCCGTCTTCGTGCCGCTTTCCACAATATCGGGGTAGATCGTGCCCTGCGCGAGAAATTCGATGCCGTCGAGTTTCCGCGCTTCTTCTTCGAACACGCGGATGAATTCCGCGCCGATGATCTTGCGTTTCTGTTCGGGATCGGAAACGTTTTCGAGTTTCGTGAGGAAACGTTCCGTCGCGTCCACGTAAACGAGGTTGGCGTCGAGTTGGTCTTTAAACACCTTCACGACCTGTTCGGGTTCGCCTTTTCGCAAAAGCCCGTGATTGACGTGCACGCAGGTCAGCTGTTTGCCGACGGCTTTTAAGAGCAGCGCCGCCACGACGGAAGAATCCACGCCGCCGGAAAGGGCGAGCAGCACTTTTTTATCGCCTACCTGACGGCGGATCAGTTCCACCTGATCGGCGATGAAGTTTTCCGTGGTCCAGTTCGCCTGCGCTTTGCAGGTATCGAACACGAAGGAGCGCAGTTTTTCGGCGATGTCGCTTTCCGCAAGGGGCATTTCGTTGATCTTGCCGCCTTCTTCGTAATCGAAGGTATAAACGGGAAGTTTGCTGTTTTTGATTTCGTCGCTCAGGCGGATCTTTACGCCGTTTACCGTATCGTTCGGGCCGCCGTTCGCCACGACGCCTTTTACGTTGGGCATGGAAAGGAGCTGCGTTTTCGTAATGTCGTAATTGCAGATCTCGCTGTAAACGCCGAGGGCGCGCACGGCGCGCGCCACGTCTGTATTGCGGGTGCTGCCGAGATCGAGTACGACGATCATATCCTGTTTCAAGTTTCGTTCCTCCGAAAGTATTTTTCTCCCTTTTATTATAGCGGAAAACGCGCCGATTTACAAGCGATGAAAAATAAAAAAACGCCGGCGGAAAAACAATTTTTCGCCGACGCGTTCCGTCAATCGGTTTTTTTATCGGAATAATACGGTTTTGCTTTTTTCGTAACCGACATAGCGAATGCGCTTTTCGCCGCGGTATATCCGTCGCGGTCGTCTCGTATTTTTTTCAAAGGGAAAGTTTCAGCGTTTCGTATTCTTCCGCCGTTTTCGGGAAATCGTTGAGGTAGGCGCAAAAATAGATCTCGTCGCTGTCGCCGTACTGCCGCTGTGATGAAAGCGCAGCGAGCCGTCCTTTAACCGCGTTTGCAGCCGCCGCTTTTCCCTTTCGTACTGCTGCGCCCACAAGGGGGAGTGCTTTGTCAGCGTTATGGGGAAGAGCCGCCAGAGTTCTTCGAGCGACATTTCAAAAAGTTCTTTCACGCTTCAGTCTGCGCGGCGACCGCACGGATCGGGGAAAACGATGGCTTTTTATTTATTCCCACTCCACCGTAGCGGGGGGCTTTCCCGTGATGTCGTAAACGACCCGCCCGATACCCTTTACTTCGTTGGCGATGCGCGACGCCGCCCTTTCCAGCAGGGAATGGGGCAGATGCGCGTATTCCGCCGTCATAAAATCGCTCGTGCACACGGCGCGGAGCGCCAATGTGTAATCGTAAGTTCTGAAATCGCCCATCACGCCCACGGAGCGCATGTCGGTGAGTACCGCAAAATACTGATCGGCGCGCGCCTTCGCGTTTTCGACTTCCTCCCGCCAGACGGCGTCCGCCTCCCGCAGCATATCGAGTTTTTCTTTGGTGATCTCGCCGATGATGCGGATGGCGAGCCCCGGACCGGGGAAAGGCTGACGGTTGACGAGCGACGCGGGCAGATCGAGTTTTTTGCCGATGGCGCGCACTTCGTCCTTAAAAAGTCCGCGCAGCGGTTCGACGAGGCCGATAAAGGGAAGATCTTCGGGCAGCCCGCCCACGTTGTGGTGGCTCTTGATATTCGCCGAATTGTTCGCGCCCGATTCGATGACGTCCGGATAGATCGTGCCCTGCGCCAGAAATTCGCAATCGCCGTGCTTTGCCGCTTCCTCGCGGAAAACGTTCACGAATTCCGCGCCGATGATCTTGCGCTTTTCCTCCGGCGCGGTAACGCCCGCGAGTTTCTTCAAAAAACGCTCAGCCGCGTCCACGCGAACAAAGTTCAGATCCATTCCGGAAAAGACCTTTTCGATCTCCTCGCTTTCGCCTTTGCGCATAAAGCCATGGTCTACGTAGATACACACGAGTTGATGAGGGACGGCGCGGGATATAAGCGCCGCCGCAACGGAAGAATCGACGCCGCCGGAAAGACCCAGCAGCACTTTTTTGTCGCCGACCTGTTCGCGGATTGCCGCCACTTCGTTTTCAATATAGTCGTTCATATTGTAATCGCCTTCCGCGCCGCACACGTTGAACAAGAAGTTTTTCAAGATCTTTTTCCCGTTCGGGGTATGCTGCACTTCGGGGTGAAACTGTACGCCGTAGAATTTGCGTTCCGTATCCTCGAAAGCGGCGATCGGGCAGTTTTTCGTATGCGCCGCGGGGGAAAAGCCTTCCGGCAGGCGGCTGACGTAATCGGTATGGCTCATCAGCGCGATTTCCTTTTTGCCGAGGTTTCTGAAAAGCACGCAGGAATTTTCCGGTATTACTTCCGTCTTGCCGTATTCGCTCGTTTCGCATGGGGAAACTTTTCCGCCGAGGGCGTGCGCCATAAACTGCATGCCGTAGCAGATGCCGAGGATGGGGATGCCGAGGCGGAAAACTTCCGCGGAACAGGCGGGCGCGCCGTCTTTGTAAACGCTGTTCGGTCCGCCCGTAAACACGATGCCGACGGGGGAAATTTCCCTGATCTTATCGATCGGCGCCGAGCAGGGAAGAATGACGGAATGCACGTGCAGTTCGCGTATCCTTCGGGCGATGAGTTCCTTGTATTGTCCGCCGAAATCCATAACGACGACGCTTTGTTTATGTACCATACGTTTCTATACTCCGAATGAAAAAACGCGGATCGAAAAATCCGCGCAAATTTATTTTACGTCGATGCCCGCGGGGGAGAAAAAGAACATATTGTTCTGCAGTTCGTAAACGCTGCCGTCAAGGGCGAAGACCGCGCCGCTGAGCATATCGAGAACGCGGTAACCCGTGGCGGTGGAAAGTTCGTTCAGATATACGATGACGTTTTTTCCCGATTTCATCGTGGTGATGATGTTCTCTACGTCCTGAAAGGATTTCGGGTGAAAGACCGTGATCGGGCCGCTCCGCGTGGGCGTGTCGGAAAATTCCCCCCTCTGAAAATCCTCAAAGGAAAGCCTGCGGTTCCTTTCGTCTTCGGCGCCGCCTTTTTTTTCTCTTCCGAAAAAGTCGAACAGACCCATTTTTACTCCTTGCCGTAAAGGCGTTTACCGAAGATCGCGCTGCCCAGCCGCACCATATTGCTGCCGTTTTCCACGGCGATTTTATAATCGCCGCTCATTCCCACGGAAAGATGGCGGATATCGGCGTCGTTTTTCTTCAGTATATCATAAAATTCCCGCATTTGCAAACATAAATCCCGTAAAAGCGCGCCATCGGAAGTGAAAGGCAGCATCGCCATAAGCCCCCTTAAACGCACGTTTTTCAAAGCGCGGAGTTCTTCCGCCTTATCGACGCACTCCTGCGGGGAAAAGCCGCTTTTCGTTTCTTCCATGCCGATATTGACCTGTTCCAAAATATCCGTCGTTACGCCTTTTTTCGCCGAAATGCGGTCGATTTCCGCGGCAAGATCCAAAGAATCGACGGATTGGATCAAAGTAACCTTCCCGATAAGGTATTTTACCTTGTTTTTCTGCAAGTGCCCGATAAACTGGTAGTCGTTGCAGCGTACGAGGGGATATTTTTCGGTAAACTCCTGCACTTTGTTTTCCGCAACGCAAAGAAGACCCGCGTCGATCGCCCGATTGACGGTATCGGCGTCCACCGTTTTGCTTGCGCCGACAAGGGTGATTTTTTCGCCGAAATTGTTACCGCGGGAAAGTTCTTCGATCAGCGCTTTTACGTTTTCTTCGACCATAGGTTTTTTACAGTTCTTCGATCAGTTGCTGCATATTGTAAAGCCCCGCCTTTCTGCCTTGCAGGAAGAGCGCCGCTTTCAGCGCGCCGTCGGCAAAGACGCTGCGGCTCGCCGCCGCGTGGGAAAGGGTAACGGTTTCGTTGGGGCCGCAGAACAGCACGTCGTGCTCGCCGACGATGTTTCCGCCGCGCACGGCGTGGATGCCGATTTCGCGCGCGTCGCGTTTGCCGGGCTTTCCTTCCCTGCCGTACACGTAAAAGGCGTCCGTTTTGACTTCGCGTATCCCGTCCGCCAGCATCAGCGCGGTTCCGGAAGGCGCGTCGATTTTCTGATTGTGGTGTTTTTCGATGATCTCGATATCGAAATTCGGCAGCGCTTTTGCGGCTTTCCGGCTGAGTTCGAGCAGTAAATTCACACCGACGGACATATTCGCCGATTTAAACAGCGCCACTTTTTCCGCCGCTTTTGCGATCTCTTCCGTCTGCGCGGGGGAATAACCCGTGGTGCAGAGCACGGCGGGCACGCCGTGTTCAACGGCGTAGGAAAGGATGTTTTCCAGATTCGCCGCCGCGGAAAAATCGATGATGACGTCGATATTTTCCTTCACCGCGGAAAAATCCGCATAGACGGGATAGGGGAGATCGGACGCGGCGGCATTGAGATCCACGCCCGCCGCGGTTTCCACGTTTTTATAAGAGGTTGCCGACTGATAAACCGCCCTGCCCATTCTGCCGAGCGCGCCGGAAATCAACAGTTTCATGCGTTACTCCTTGACGGATAATCCGAAATTCTTCAGCGTTTCGATCATTGCGGCGCGGTGCGCGTCCTCGAGAACGGTCAGCGGCGGGCGCACGTAAGGCGTGGAGATGCCGATAAGGGACGCCGCCGTCTTTACGGGGATGGGGTTGACTTCTGTGAACATCGCGTCGATCAAGGGGAGCAAACGTTCGTGCAGGGCGAGCGCTTCGGCGGTTTTGCCCGCAAAGTAAAGGCGGGCGACGTCGCCGACCTCTTTCGGCGCGATGTTGGACGCAACGGAGATCAGCCCCTGCCCGCCTTCGGCGAGCATGGCGAGGTTGAGGTTGTCGTCCCCGCTGTAAAGGGCGCATTTCCCGCGGATCAGGCGCGCCGTTTCGCAGATCTGTTCCATGTTGCCGCACGCTTCTTTGATGCCGTAGATGTTGGGGATCTCCGCGATTTTCTCCATCGTGCGCGAAAGGATGTTCACGCCCGTGCGCGAAGGCACGTTATAGCACAGAACGGGCAGAGAAACGGCGGAACAGATGTCGTCGTAATACTTGATCAGCCCGTTTTGGGTGCATTTGTTGTAATAGGGGGTAACGGCAAGCAGTCCGTCTACGCCGAGCGTTTCGGCAAAACGGCTCTTTTCCACGGCTTTTCGCGTACAGTTCGAGCCCGTACCGAGAATGACTTTCGTTCTGCCGGCGATTTTATCGATGCAGAATTTTGCAACGTCGGCATATTCTTCGTCGGTCAGGGTAGCCGCTTCGCCCGTCGTTCCCAGAACGATGAGCGCGTCGATGCCTCCCGCTATCTGAAAATCGATGAGCTTTTCCAGCGCGGGGTAATCGACGCTTCCGTCCTCGGCGAACGGCGTGATCATCGCCGTGCCTGTGCCTTTGAAAACAGATTTCATAATGAACCTCTTTGCAATCCGCGTCAGCGGTTGATGTTACAGTTTATGCGGATAATCCTTCCTTTTAACCCAAAAGCCCCATTTCGATGGCTTTTTGGGCGATCTGCACGGCGTTTGTCGCCGCGCCTTTGCGGATGTTGTCGGCAACGACCCAAAGATTGCAGCCGCTTTCCACCGTATCGTCCTTGCGGATCCTGCCCACAAACACTTCGTCTTTGTCCTCCGCGGTGATCGCCATCGGGTAAACGTTGTTCTTCACGTCGTCCTGTACGACGATGCCGGGCGCGTTTTCCAACACTTTGCGGACAGATTCTGCGGTGCAGGGTTTGTAAAATTCCACGTTGATGCTTTCGCTGTGTCCGTAATAAACGGGCACGCGCACCGCCGTGGCGGTGATCTTCAGGTTCTGATCGTGCAGGATCTTTTTGGTTTCAAAGATCATTTTGTCTTCTTCCTTGGTATAGCCGTTGTCCAAGAACACGTCTATATGCGGAAGGCAGTTGCCGAAAATGGGGTGGGGGAATTTCTGGGGTTTTTCGCCGCAGATGCCGCCTTTAAGATCGTTAAAACCCTTTACGCCCGCGCCGGAAACAGCCTGATAGGTGGAATAGACGATGCGCTTAATGCCGAACGCGTCGTTTAAAGGTTTCAGCGCGACGACCGCCTGAATGGTGGAACAGTTGGGGTTGGCGATGATGTTTTTCGGGGTGTTTTTCAGATCCTCCGGATTGCACTCCGGCACGACGAGGGGGACGTTTTCATCCCTTCTCCAAGCGCTGGAATTATCGATGACCAACGTGCCGTGTTTTGCGAACACGGGTGCAAAACGCAGGGAAGTGTCTCCTCCGGCGGAAAAGAGGGCGATATCGATCTTTTTATCGACGATGTTTTCCTCTTTGAGTTCGATCACGGTATATTTTTTGCCCATGAAATCGAGTTCTTTGCCCGCGCTTTTCGCGGAAGCGTAAAGATAATAATTTTCCACGGGAAGTTTGCGTTCTTCGAGGACCTTTAAGAACTTGTTGCCCACCATGCCGGTTGCGCCTACGACGGCTACGTTGTATTTTTTCATGAAAGTACTCCTTTTTGCTTTGATGCAAAGTAAACGACCGTATTTATAAAACAAGGATAGTTTACCATACATTCGGGAAAAATGTAAAGTTTTTTTTAGATATTGTAGCGTTTTTGTTTGTAAATATTTTAAAATTATTGTAAACTATACAAAGCGAGATTTACAAAGCGGGATTTTCGGCGGAGCCTCAATTCCGTGCGGCATTGCCTTAGGCAAGCCCGCGGGAAACGGGAACGCGTTTTTGCCGCCTGCGTTTGAATACCCGTCGCGCGTCTTGGCAAATGCGTTCCGCGCGGGTCGTTTTTGCCCGCCGGCAGGCGCGTTTTCGCCGGCACGTTATTTTATCGAATTATCGAAACAAAAGGAGAAATCTATGGCGGAAAAGAAAAAAGGCGGTTGGATCAACCGTTTGATCATGGGCTCGGAAAAGTCGGAAGGCTATGCGCGTTCCACGTTGCCGAGCAACAGGTGGGAACTGTTCTGGGATATTTTCAAGGGCAGATTCGGCAAATTGTTTTACGTGAATATCCTGACGCTGTTGTTTTGCGTATTGATCGTTTTGCTCGTACTGCTGATGAACGGCATGCTGGGGCTTTACGGCGCGCAAAGCGCGTTTTCCCAGAATATCGGCGTCGGCTATCCCGCGATACCCGAGATCGCCGGACTCGTGGAACAGATCGACGTAACGGTAAAACAGCAGATGCTGCTCATTCTGCCGATCTGCCTGATGGTCGCCGCGGTGGGGATTTCCGGCGGCGCGTACGTCATAAGAAACATGGTCTGGACGGAAGGTATTTTCGTTGCGAACGATTTCTGGAAAGGCGTCAAGCAGAACTATTTCGTCGTCATGGCGTCCCTGCTGCTCTTTTCCGTGGTGTTCTATCTGACGATGGTTTCCATCGGCTATGCGGATTTTCTCATCGCCACGCAGGCGGGTTCTGCGGTATGGCTCAATATCGGGAAGGCGCTTTCTTACATTTTTCTGGCGTTCGCGTTCATGTGTACGGCATGGATGATCACCATGGGCGTAACCTACGATCTGAAGTTTTTCAAAATGCTGAAAAACGCGCTGCTGTTCACGGTGGCGCTTCTGCCGACAAACGTTCTGTTCCTCGCCGCGGCGTGTCTGCCGTTCGTGTTTTTCCTGTTCGGCGGCATCGGTACGATGATCGGCGTCATCGTCGGGCTGATTTTGGGGCTTTCGTGGTTTTTGCTGGTGTGGACGGTTTACAGCCAGTGGGCGTTCGATAAGTTCATCAATGAAAAAGTGCCCGGCGCGCAGCGCAACAGGGGCATTTACGAAAAGGTGTCGAAAGACGACGCGGAGGCCATCAAACGTTATCGCGAACAGTTGGCGCAGGCGAGCAGAACGGTGCTCACGCGCCGCCCCATCAAACCGATCACGGACGACGAACTGCAGCTTGCGGAACTGCCGCAGTCCTACGGCAGGGCGGATTTGCAGCGCTTACAGGAGAGCAGAGAGGCGCTCTACCGCGACAACGAGGAATACGTCGCGGCGCATAAAGACGATCCGCAGTATCAGCCCACCGAGGCGGAAAAACAGTTCGAGGCGGAACGGGAGGCTCGTAAGGAGCAGGCGCGCAGGGAACTGGAAGGCAAGCCGAAAAAACGGAATAAAGAAAAAGATAAGAAAGAAGAAAACGATGGTTAACGATTTTTCCGTCGCGGCGGCGTTTTACGACGCGCTGACGGGCAAAGCGGGGGATCGGTGGGCGGAACGCACGGTGAAAACCGTACGCAGATTCGCGCCGAATCCCCGCGGCGCCGACGTCGGCTGCGGAACGGGAAAAGTTACCCGCGCCCTTTCGGCGGCGGGCTTTTCGGTCGTCGGATTCGATCCTTCCCCCGAAATGCTCGGCGAGGCGACGCTCCGCGGAAGCGGCGAACTCTATGTGCTCGGCGGGATGAAAGCCGTCGGCAAACTGAACGGGCTCGGATTCGTTACCGCCGTGAACGACGTGGTGAATTACATCCGCCCGCAAGACCTCGAAAAGAATTTCGCGGCGGTTCACGCCGCGCTTGCGGAAGGCGGCGCGTTTTTGTTCGATTTGTCCACGCCCCATCGGCTCAGGCGGGTGATCGGGGAAAATCTGTTCGGGGAAGATCTCGACGATCTGACCTATCTTTGGTTCAACAAGCAAAAAAAGGACGGCGTTTTGATGGAAGTCGTCTACTTTTTGAAAAAAGGCGATTCATACGAGAAAAAGGAAGACGTTTTTTTCGAATACGCGCACGAAAGCGCGGCGGTCGTATCCGCCCTGCGGAACGCGGGGTTCGGGAAAATATCGGTAAAGGGGAAAAAGGGCGCGCCGGCGGAGGATGAGGAACGGTTGTTTTTTACGGCGGTAAAATAAAGCGGAGGCAAAACGATGGAGATCGAACCGATCGATTTTTTATTTCAGCTTGCGGTGATTCTTTTTTCCGCGAAGATGCTTGGCATTCTGATGCGCAGGATCGGGCTGCCGCAGGTGCTCGGGTTCATTCTCGCGGGGCTTTTGATCGGTCCGGCGATCTGGGGAATGATCCCCGGCGTCGGCGAAGACTGGATATTCCCGTTAAGGGAAAACGATATGCTCGGCGCGTTCGCCGAAGTGGGCGTGATCTTCGTCATGTTCACCGCGGGGCTGGAAACCGATCTGAAAGAGATGCGCCGCACGGGGCTCGTTTCCTTTCTGGTGGCGTTGGGCGGCGTGCTGTTGCCGCTGGCTGCGGGGTTCGGCGTCGGCGTGGCGTTTCTCGGTACGGACAATCTGCTTTCCTGCCTGTTCGTCGGCGTCATCATGACGGCTACGAGCGTGGGGATCACGGTGGAAACGCTGCGCGAACTCGGCAAACTGAAAGGGAAAGTAGGCACGATCATTTTATCCGCCGCCATCATCGACGACGTGCTCGGGCTCATCGTGCTGACCGTCGCGCTCAGTTTAAACAGCGCGCCCTCCGATGTTTCCGGCGTCCTCGCCCTCATCAATCCCGCGGGCAGCCCCGTGATCTCCATCGCATGGATGTTCGCGTTTTTCGTCGTGGCGATCGGGTGCGGTATTCTCATCATAAAACTTTTCAAAAGGCTGGAACGCAAGCACCCGCACACCCGCAGGATCCCCATTCTTTCGCTGGTCGTCTGTCTGCTTTACGCTTTTGTGGCGGAACGCGTATTCGGCGTTGCGGAGATCACGGGCGCGTATATCGCCGGCGTGATTTTGTCGGTGAACCACGCGTCGGCGGAATATGTGGACAGGCGCGTTACCATCAATTCCTATATGATATTCGCACCGATCTTTTTTGCAAACATCGGCATCAAGATCGATTTTTCGGGGCTGTCGCTGCACGTTCTCTGGTTTACGCTCGCATTCGTCGCTACGGCGATCGCGGGGAAGATCATCGGCTGCGGCGGCGTGGCGAAATGCTGCGGGTTTTCTTGGAAGGATTCCGTGAAGATCGGCGTGGGGATGATCGCGCGCGGCGAGGTTGCGCTCATCGTTATGGAAAAGGGCATTGCGGGCGGTCTGCTCGGACCGGAATACCGCGTCATCGTGGTCATGCTGGTGCTTATCAGTTCGGTGCTCGCGCCCGTTTTGCTGAAGATGCTATTCAAACACGACGATCCGCTGACGGGCGGTTGGAAGGAAGTGCCGTTTACGCCTTCCGCCGCGCAAGGCGATACAAAAACGGGCGCGCCCGACGCGGCGCTGACGGAGTGAAGATGAACAGACTGGTAAAGACGTTGATTTACGGGGGAGAAATGAGCCTTTGCGTGCTCGATACCACCGATCTCGTAAACGATGCGATACAAATTCATAAACTGTCTCCGCTTTCGGCGGCGGCGCTCGGCAGGGCGCTCACCGCCGCGGCGTTTATGTGTTCCGGACTCAAAAACGAAGGCGATAAACTGTCGGTGAACATCGTGGGGGACGGCGTCGGCGGAACGATCACCGTTTCCGGAAACAGCGCGCTCGATCTGCGCGGAACCATCGAAAATCCCCGCGCCGAACTGCCGCTCCGCGCGGACGGCAAACTCGACGTGGGCGGCTGCGTCGGCAGGAACGGCAGGCTGACGGTGGTGAAGAGCATGGGGCTTAAAGAGCCTTATTCCGGCAGTTGCCGGCTCGTCAGCGGGGAAATCGCGGAAGATTTCGCCGCTTATTATCTTTACAGCGAACAGCAGCCTTCGGCGTTTGCCTTGGGCGTGAAGATCGGCAGGGATTATACTTGCGCGGGGGCGGGCGGCGTCGTCATTCAGGCGCTCCCCGGCGCATCGGAAGAATCGATCGTGAAGGCGGAAGAAACGATGGGGAAATTCGCTTCCGTCAGCACGCTCATCAAGGAAAAATCCATCGAAGAGATCATTGAAGAAAACTTCGGCAAATGCGAAACGGAAGAATTTTTTCCGCATTACAAATGCCTTTGCAGCAGAGAATATATCGGCGGCATCTTGAAATCGATGGGGAAAAAGGAACTCGAAGATATTCTTGCCGAACAGGGCGAGATCGCGGTAAGCTGCGAGTTCTGCGAAAAAAATTACGTGTTTACGCAAAGCGACGTGGACGCTATGTTTGAGGAAAAATAAATGGCGGAAAACGTTTTGAAATTCGACGCAAGCGCGAAAGCATACAAAAAACTTGCGGATAAACGCCTCGACGAGGACGATCTGGAAGGCGCGCTTTCCCTGCTCCTCGAGGCGAAGGGAAAGACGAAATATCTGCTTTCGATCTATTACGATATAGCGGAAATTTATTACGAGATGGGTCTGTACGATTATTCGCTCCGTTACTGGTTCCGCTGTCTCGACCGCGCGCCGAAATACGAATACGAAGATATTTATAACGGGATCGGCGCATGCTATTACAGCCTGAACAACATCGCCGCGGCGACGTATTATTTCAATCAGCAGCTTCTCGTTTCCAAGGACGGCACGCTGTATCTCGATGACGACGTGCTCGATACCATCGCGGGGATGACGGATGCGAAACGCAACGATTTTAAAGTGATTTATCCGCCGCAGGCTGTCGATTACGGCGAAACGATGCGCCGCGGCAAAGCGCTGATGGTGCACGGGGAAAGCGCCGCTGCGCGGGAATTGTTCGCTTCCGTGCCGGAAGGCGCCCCCGATTACGAAAACGCGCAGCTGGAGATCGCCGTGGCGGAATTTCTGGAAGGCGACGTGGACGGGGGGATCGCCCGCAGTCAGGCGATATACGAACGCAACGAACACAGCGTGTTCGCCATCTGCAATCTGGCGAGCATGTATAAATACAAGGGATCGGATACCATGAGCGGTTTGTACTTTTCCAAACTGAAAGAAGAGGACGCCGTTACGGAAGACGATATGTACAAGATTGCGACTTCCTGCATGGAACACAAAAAATACGCGCGGGCGGCGCAGTGCTTCAAGACGATGCTTGCGGAAAAGCCTTACGATATGCAGCTGATGTTTTTATACGGCATATCCCTTTATAACAGCGGCGATTTCGCCGCGGCGAAGGAGACGTTCGGAAGAATTCTGCGCATAACGGAAGTCAACCCCGCCGCGCTTTCCTATTACCGCCGCGCGGACGCCGCGCTGGAAGGCGGGGTGAAGAATTTCAGACCGCTGCCGAATTTTTACCGTCCGTTTGACGACGATGAAACGGAAAACACGAAAAAATTATCCCAGTATTTAAAAAATCGGAGCGAAAAGGTGCTTTCCAAGGCGATGAAAGACCCGAAATTCTGGGATCTTATCGATTGGAGTTTTTCCGCCAGCGACAAGGAAGTGCGCCGCTGTTCGTGTTACCTTCTGGCGCTTTGCGATTCCCGCCGCGCGGAAGATTATCTGCTGGATAAACTTCTCGATCCCACCCTTTCCGACGATATGAAAGGGTATATCTGCGAATTGCTGGTGCTGCGCGACTTCGATAAAACGGTGGGCGTCGTCATATCGAACGTCTATAAAAAAGTCGATTTTTACGCGCTCAACATCGATTGGAGCGGCAAAGGGGATCTGTTTATGGGCGCCTACGCCCTGTGCGTGGCGCGGTGCGTCGTTACCGGCGATTACGATATGCGCAAAATTTACGACGCCGCGCTTTCCGTTTATTTTTCCGATACGGACGGAAACGGCGTAAAAGCGGCGTCGGAAAACGCCGTCGCCGCCCTGATCTTTATCCGGTCGGGGGCGGAAAAACTGCTGAGCGTGGAGGAATGCGCCGAGATCTTCGGCTGCGGCGAGGACGAACTGAAGAAATTACTTTCTGTTACGGAGAGCGAGTGAGCGATGAAATACGTGGATATCGACGCGCTGTTTGAAAAATATCTGCGCGAACGCATCTTAAAGAGCGCCGAAAAGCGCAGCATGGAGGAATGGGAGGACAAGATCCCCGAATTATACGCCGAATTCGGCGCGGAAAGTTTCGCCGAACTCGACGGGAAAACGCCGGATACCTATTACGACGACGTTTCCGGCGCGGAACTCGTCGCCGCGCTGTGCGAGCAGTTGGAAAAAGGGCAATCCGTATCCGAATATCTTTGCGCGGCGATCGTCTGCCGCGCGGATGCGGAAGAGCCGCTGATCGCCCTTCTCGACTGCGGCGAGGAGGAAAAGACGATGTACGCGCTCAATCTGCTCGGCGAAATGAGCAGCGACGCCGCCGTTCCCAAATGCGTGGAACTTGCCGCGTTCGGCGACGGCGACGAACACGTAAAGGAACTTGCGGCGGAACTTCTGAGCGCGAAATGCGAAGTCTGCAAGGAGCAGCTTCTGCGGCTTTACGGGGGCGTTACCAACGACGCGCAGGCGCTTTTCTGCGACGTGCTTTCCCGCTGCGCGCGCGACGAGCGGATCTTTCAGACGCTGGTCGACGCTTTTCGGACGCATCCGATGCAGACGACGCTGTATTCTTCTTTTCTCGCGCGCTACGGCGACGAACGGGCGCTGCCCGCGCTGTACGAGGCGATCGAAAAACAGGGCATCGATTTCGCGGAGTTCCGCGAACTGAAATTCGCCATCGAAACGCTGGGCGGGGAATATGAAAACAAGCGCGATTTTTCGGAAGACGCGATCTATCGTAAATTAAAAAGCGAAAACGCCGAACGGAAAAAGAACGTAAAACACTGAAAGGAAAAGGCGCAAAAAACGCCGCTGAAAATCCGAAAACCAAGCGAATAAAACGATACGGAAAGCGCGCCGGAGAATACCGGCGCGCTTTCCGTATATACAATGCCGATTAATAACATTTCGCGCGTTATTTTAAGAAAAGTTCGATAACGGGCACGACGACGTCCGGTTTGACGGGCGGCACGCTGAGCACGAGGTCGTTTAAACCGACGTCGAACCACGGGCATTTTCCGGCGGTAAAGAGCAGTTCGCTGCCGTCGTGCAGAAACTGGGCGTAACGGACTTTATCCGCGATACCCTGCATCACGAAAAAGGGAAAGGAGGGGTAGGAAAAGAGGTGCACGTAAAGTTTCTTTCCGTCTGCGCTCTGGGTCAGGCGGCAGTCGCGCGGCGAAACGAATTCCGGTTCCGCTTTGGTGCAGGCGTAGATCGAGCGGGAATTCAGGCGCATCCATTCCTCGTATACGCGCAGCGCGTTTTCGGCGCGTTTATCGAAATTTCCCCGCCCCGTGGGCCCGACGTTCATTAAAAGATTTCCGCCCTTGCTTACCGTATCGACGAGCAGACGTATGAGGATCTCCGGCGATTTCCACGTCATTTCGTCGCGGTAATATCCCCACGAGCCGGAAAAGGTCTGGCAGGTTTCCCATACGACGAGTTCGCCCGTTTCGGGGTGGCGCACCCAGTCTTCCGGCTGATACTGTTCGGGCGTCCATATATCCTGATCGATTTCCGTGCGGTTGTCGATGACGATATCGGGCTGAATGCTCCGCGCCGTTTCGATGAGTTTTTCCGCCTCCCAATCGTCCTTTCCTTTGCCGCGGAGATAATCGGGCACGCCTTCCGGCGTGTGCGAATAGGAAAAATCAAACCAAAGAATGTCGATTTTGCCGTAATTCGTTAAAAGTTCGCGCACCTGATCGCGCATATATTGCGCATAGACGCGCATATCCCGCTTTTCATTCTGTTCTTTCGCGTCGGCATCGTCCCGCCGCGGGTGGAGGTGATCGATGGGAAACTGCGGATGATGCCAGTCGATCAGGGAATAATACAACCCCACGCGCAGCCCTTCCGCGCGGAAAGCCTCGGCATATTCTTTCACGATGTCCCTTCCGAACGGCGTGTTCGTGGATTTATAATCGGTGTACCGCGAATCGAAAAGGCAGAATCCTTCGTGGTGTTTGGCGGTGAGAACGGCGTATTTCATCCCCGCCGCCTTCGCGCGGCGCGCCCATTCCTTCGCGTCGAACAGATCGGGATCGAAGAGGTCGAAATAAACGTCGTATTTCGTTTCCGGCACTTTTTCGTTCGTCTTGAACCATTCGTGCCGCGCCGCCATAGAGTACAGCCCGAAATGAATGAACATCCCGAATCTGTCGCGGGTGAACCAAGCGGTGTCGCCTTGCGTCTTTTTCGTTACATAACTTGACATATTTTTCCCTCCGCTGTAAAATATATGTACATTATAAACGCAGCCGCCCGTAAAATCAATGTATTTTTCGGGCGGAGATATGGAGATTTCGGCTAAATGGAACGGGACGGCGCCTTATTGAACGATATTTCCCTTTACGTCAGCGCGCAGGGCTGCGTGCTGCTCGACGAGCGCTGGGGGGCGGAAAACGTATGCGATCCTTTTTCCCGCGTGTACATCGTCAGGCGCGGGGAAGGCTTTCTGCGGGCGGGGGATAAGCGCATACCGCTTTGCGGCGGAAACGTTTATTTCATCCCCGCGGGGCTTACGTTTTCTTACGGCTGCAGCAATCTTGAAAAGATCTATTTTCACGTCAACGTCAATATGGGGGAAAGCGAACTGTTCGCCGGCGCGGGGAGGATCGGCGTTCTTCCGTTTGCAGAAGAAAAATACGCCCTGCTCGAAAGGGCGCTTTCGGCGCCGCAGGGGGCGGAGCAGCTTTACGTAAAATCCGTGCTGTACGGCGAAATTTCGCGCTTCGCAAAGGAACTGACGGACGGGAACGTGCACCGTTACGGGGAAATCGTCCGCGCGGCGCTCAAAGTGATCCGCGGCAAACCGCGCGTCGATTTCCGCACGAACGATCTGGCGCGCATGCTGTTTGTTTCCGAAAGCAAACTGCGCAAAACCTTCCGGAGGGAAACGGGTGTTCCCATCCGCCGCTACATCGAAGATCAGGCGCTTGCCCGCGCGAAAGCGATGCTGGCGGAAGGAAGTATGTCCATCGACGAGATCGGGGAAGAACTCGGCTTTTGCGACCGCTTTCATTTTACCCGCCGTTTTTCGGCGGCGTTCGGCATCCCGCCGGCGGCGTACCGCAGCGCCGTTTCCTACGATTTTTCCGGAAAGGCGGACGAAAGAAAATAACGAAAAAACCGGCGCGAAAGCGCCGGCGATAACCCTGAAAAGACCGATAAAGCGCGGTCTTTTTTGTTTTCGGCTTTATTTTTACCGTCGGTTTTTCTCTTCGACGAGCGGCAGGCACCAGCGGAAGGCGGAAGGCAGCGCCGCGTTTTTTTCGATATCCTCCGCGGAAAAATAGCAAAACCGCGGCGGGGCGCTGTCGGTTTTTACGGGATACGCCGTCATGTTCCATTCAAGGTGCGTAAATACATGGCGGTGGGTGCGCGGCGGCAGGATCGTAAAGGAAGCGATTCCCATCTCGGCGAGGCGGGCGGGAAGTTCCTCTTCGGTTACGGCGCGTTCGTCGTTCGGAAACTGCCACATCCCTTTCAGTACGCCCTCTTTGCGCCGTTCGAGGGCGACGCCTTTCGGCGTGAGCAGCAGATATACGGTAACGTCGCTTTTTTTCTTGGCGGTTTTCGCCTTGCGTTTGGGGAGCGCGTCGCTTTTCGTTCTGCAATGCGCAAAGAGGGGGCAGAGGACGCATTTCGGCGAACGCGGCGTGCATACCGTGGCGCCGAGTTCCATCAGACTCTGCGTAAAGTCGCCGGTTTGCGGCGGATAGACGGGGGCGAGCCGTTCGGTATATTCGCTCCGCAGAACGGCTTGTTCCCGCTCGTCGCCAAACAGGCGGGAAAGCACCCGCACCACGTTTCCGTCCACCGCGGGGGCGGGCAGGGAAAAGGCGATGGAGGCGATTGCTCCCGCGGTGTATACGCCTACGCCGGAAAGGGCGCGGAGCCCTTCGAAGGTGCGCGGAAATCCGCCCGCCGCGACGATCTGTTTTGCCGCTTTCTGCAGATTTTCGGCGCGCGAATAATAGCCGAGCCCCTCCCACAATTTAAAAAGCTTATCCTTCGGGCAGGCGGCGAGCGCCTCCACGGTGGGCAGGGCGGCGATGAAGTTCAGGTAATGCTCTTTAGCCGCCTCCACGCGCGTCTGCTGCAGCATGATTTCGGAAACGAGCACGCGGTAAGGATCGGTGTTTTCCCGCCAAGGGAGGTCGCGTTTGTTTTTTTCGTACCAAGGCAGCAGAAGTTCGGGAAGAATGGCGCAGATTTCAGGATCGGTTTTCAACATAATTACATTATAACACAAAACGGGAAAAAGCGCATGCTTTTACCTCCGGTTTTTCCGCGCCGCCGCAAAAAAGCGCTTGCCAAAGCGCCCGCGGCGTGTTATAATAGAAAAAGTAAATTTATCGAAAAAGCTTTTGTTTTTGCGGGACAAAGTTCACATTTTTCTCGTTTTAAAAATAAACGGATCA
>CALVUL010000059.1 GCA_944363555.1 uncultured Clostridia bacterium | reverse complement strand
CGACGCTCTTCCGATCTGCTTTTGCTGCTGCCGTTTTTCCGCGGCGCGCGTGAGGGCGAGATCGCGCTTTAATTCGTTATCCGCAACGTGGCGGGCGAATTCGTGGGAACACCAGTTCGCTTCGAATTCCGTGCCGTTCATTAAAATGATGCGGGTCTTGGTGTAGGGGTCTGTTTCGTTCTTGTCGTAAGCGACGGGGTAACTTTTTTTCCAGTTTTCAAATGCTTTTTCGAGGGATTCGGGTTTTTCCTGAAACGGATTCATCGTAACGCTCCTTTTTGTTTTTTATGTAGGCGTCGATAACGATTATTTCCGTTCCGCCGAAGATTAAACCTCCCTTTCTTCGTTTTTTTCGCCGGCGGCGTTTTCCGCTTTGAGCGCGCGGATGTGGCGGAGCACTTCCGCCTGCTGGCGTTCGGTCAGTTCGTCGAAATCGTAAACGAGGTTCGCGTACTCTACGGGAAGAATGAGTTTGCAGGTGAGAGAAGAATTTTTCATCGGCATATCTCCTGTTTTCTTTCTTGATTTCCCCTTCAATATAATACACTATTCTGTATCAATAATGCAACTATTTTTAATTAAAATTGTACAAAATTTCAAAAATTGTAAAATTCGGGAAAACACCGGCAAAAGAATTGCCTGCGGGGCGGGGAAGTGGTACAATAAAAAAATGGAAGAAAAAACGGATATTCAAAAGGTATTCATCGCCGGCGGCACCGGTTTTCTCGGCATGCCCGCGGCGGAAAAGTTTGAAAAAGCGGGGATCGGGGTGTGCTCCGCGTCCCTTTCCGGCGGGAAAAACTGCGTGAAATTCGATTTGTTCTCCGCGGCGGAGGAAGAGATCGCGGCGCTCGTCGGCAAATGCGGGGCGGATGCGCTCCTGTATGCGCTCGGTCCGGACGACAGGGCTACGCCGCCCGCGCCGGCATACGCGTTTTTTCACGAAAGGCTGGCGGTGCAGTCGGAAAAGATCTGCCGCGCGGCGAAACGCGCGGGGGTGAAGAAGATCGTCGCGCTCGGTTCGTATTTCGCGCATTTCAACGCCCTTTACGGGGGAAAACTCGAAAAACACCATCCGTATATCCGCGCGCGTGCGGAGCAGGAAAGGCGGCTGCTTGCGCTGAGCGACGAAAAATGCGCCGTATGCGTGCTGGAACTGCCGTATATTTTCGGCGTTACGGCGGGGCGCGCGCCGCTGTGGCGGGAAAGTTTTCTTTCCCATTACGATCGGTACCGCACGGTGTTCATCACCCGCGGGGGCACCGCCGCCACCACGGCGGAAGGGGTAGCCGAAACCTGCGTCGCCGCGGCTTTGTACGGCGCGGGCGGCGCGCGCTATCCCGTCGGCGGCGTCAACATAACCTATAATGAACTGCTGGAAAAAATGCTCTTTTACGCAAAGGACGGGCGCAAGGTGCGCCTCGTGCCGGCGCGGCTTGCGGCGCTCGGCGCGAAGGGAATTTTGAAAGAATACGCGGCGGCAGGCTGCGAATCGGGGCTGAACCCCGCAAAACTGATGACGGAGATCCAGAACCGGTATTTTTACATCGACGCGGAAAAGACGGAAACCGCCCTGCATTTTGCCGAACTCGGTTTTTCGCCGGTGCGGGAGATCGACGCCGCCGTGCGGGCGAGCATGGAGGCGTGTTATCCCGAACGGTTCCGATAAAGCGTTTCGCGCGGGGAAGCGCAAACGCGGCGTATCGGGAAATCATAAAACCGCGGCGGTATGCGCCGTGGGAGGTTGATCCGATCTTCCCTTCCCGTCCGCAAGGAGGGGCTCGTTTTCGGGGCGGAAAAGGGCGCGGGCGCAACGGACGGTATAAAAAACGGTGCGGAAAAGGCGTTGAAAAGGGATGTTCGCAATATACGGTATAAAGTTATATAAAATCAATATTGCAAACGGTTTCCGCGCGTGGTAGAATAATAGCGGAACAACGTCAGCGGCTGAACTTGGGGGCGGCGCCGTATTTTTCCTTGTACGCTTTGCTGAACGCGTAAATGGAAGAATAATTCAGCAGGTTGGAAATTTCCGTGATCGTCAGTCTGCCTTCGCCGAGCAGCAGACGGGCGGTTTCCAGCCGCCTGCCGCGGTAATAATCGGCGAGGGTATTGGACGTCGTTTTTTTGAACAGGTGGGAAACGTAACTGTAATTATAACCGAAAATATCGGCGAGTTCTTCGAGTTTTTTCAAAGAATAGATATGCGTGTCGATGTAATTCATCAGCTGGAAGCATAGGGCTTCCGCCTGCGTAACGTCGCCGCGGCGGTAGGGGGGCGCTTTTTTGAAACGCCGCACCAGATAGATGCACACCTGCTCGAAGGCGCAGGCGAGCAGCCTGTCGGCGTATTCCCGTTCGCCGTCGAATTCCGAAATGGCGTTGGAAATGAGCAGGCGGATGTTTTCGTCGCGGAAAAGGCGTTTGTCCGCGGGGGAAAAATTCTCCATGATATAGGCGAGTTCGGCGCGGTATTGTCCGTCCTCCGTGCCGAAGGCGAAGAAATCGTATTTCAGCGGTTTTTTCGGGCTCGAGCGCAGGGAGTGGAAGTCCCCGGGAAAGGAAAGATAGATGTCCCCGCCGCCCACCTTTACCGCCGTGCCGTTGGTGATCACTTCGCCTTCTCCTTCCGTCACGATGGTCAGTTCGAACCAATTGACGTGGGAATGCTGCGGCACGACGGTCGTTTCGCGGCAGAAGAGCCTGCCGATCTGATAGAGGCGGAAAGCGCCGAACGTTTGCGGATTCTGCAGATAGTTTTTATCGAGATGATACCGTTTTTCCATACCGGTATTTTACCGCAAAAAGCGGCGCATGTCAATAAAAATATTAAACTTACGGCGGCGTCGTTCGGGCGGATTTGCGGCGAAATCCAAAAAAATATTAAATTTTACATAAAACAGAAACATTTACTTGCGGCGAAAAAAGGACTATAATGGTTTAAACAGAACCACGGAGGTTTCATTATGAAAAAAGTCATAGCAGTTGTCGGTTGCGGCAGGATCGCGCAGAACGCGCATTTCCCCGCGTTTTCCCAAATGGATAACATCCGCATAAAGTACGCGTGCGACCTTGTCGAGGACAAGGCGAAGGCGATGAAGGACAAGTATCCCGATCTGGTGGAGAACGTCATCACCGATTACAAAGCCGCGCTGGCGGATAAGGAGGTGGACGCCGTTTACGTGCTCACCCCCAACTACGCGCATTACACCGTTACGATGGACGCGCTCAAAGCCGGCAAGCACGTTTTCTGCGAAAAGCCCATCACCGTCAATTACGCATTATCCTGCGAGATGGCGAAGGAAGCGGAAAAGCAGGGCAAAATTCTCAATATCGGCGTCTGCAACCGCTATCACAAGTCTGTGGAAATGCTCGAACAATACTACCGCGAAGGCAAATTCGGCAAGATCTATCACGTGTATTGCTCGTTCAGGAATTTCCGCTGCATCCCGGGGCTCGGCGGGCCGTTCACCGACAAGAAACAGTCGGGCGGCGGCGTGCTCATCGACTGGGGCGTGCATTTCCTCGATCTCATCTTCTACATTCTCGGCGGCGTGAAGATCAAAAACCTCACCTGCGACGCTTATAACGAAATGGCAAAGGATATGAAAGCCTACAATTACACCGGTTACGGCATGTGGGCGGAGGACACCGCCGACATCGAGCACGGCGTGAACGACGTGGACGATTTCATCTCCGGCTACGTGCGCACCGACAAGGCGAACATTTCCTTCAACGGCGCGTGGGCGCAGAACGTGAAGGAAAACGATATGTACATCGATTTCATGGGCGACAAGGGGGGCGCGCGGCTCATTTACGGCGGCAAGTTCACCTTTACCGACGGCAAGACCCTCGAATCGGTAACGCCGGAATACGACATCCCCGATATGTATCTCAAAGAGGATAATGCGTTCGTCGAATCGATCGAAACGGGCGTGAAGAACAAGGGCAACATCGAAAACGTGCTGGAAACGGCGCTGCTGCTCGACAGGCTGTACGCTTCCGCGGAAAAACACGAAGAGATCAAACTGTGAGGCGGTTATGAAAACGATCGGGTTTGTGGATTTTTACATCGACGAATGGCACGCGAACAATTACCCCGCGTGGATAGAGGAAACCTGTAAAAAGACGGGGGCGGATTTTAAAATCGCCTACGCGTGGGCGGAGTCGGACAGGCCGCCGGAAGGCGGGCTTTCCACCGCCGAATGGTGCGATAAATTCGGCGTGAAAAAGTGCGATACCGTCGAAGAACTTTGCGAAAAGAGCGATTATATTCTGGTGCTCGCGCCGTCCGATCCCGAAAAGCACCTTGCGTATGCGGAAAAAGTGCTCCGCTACGGCAAGCGCACGTATATCGACAAGACCTTTGCGCCCGATTACGCCACGGCGAAGAAGATCTTCGATCTGGCGGAAAAATACAACGCGCCCTTTTTCAGTTCTTCCGCGCTCCGTTACGCCGACGAATTAAACGGGCTCACCGCGCAGTCGGTGATGACGACGGGGGGCGGCAGAAGTCTGGAAGAATACATCATCCATCAGGCGGAAATGGTCGTGAAAGTGCTCGGCACGGGCGCCTTTGGGGTGCGCGTGGACCGGCGCGGCGGGCAGCGTTACTGCCATGTGGAATATCCCGACGGCAGGGCTGCCGTGATGGTGTATGCGGACGGGCTTCCCTTTACGGTGTACGCCGAAAAGGAAGGGGGCGAAACGGCGTATCTGCCCGTTGTTTCCGATTATTTCAAGAATCTCATCGCGGATATTCTGCATTTTTACGCGACGGGAGAAAAGAGTTTTTCCGGCGAGGAGACCCTCGAAGTGATGAAGGTGCGCGAGGCTGCCGTCCGCGGCGAAAAAGAGACCGGCAGGCGGATCGACGTGGCGAAATAACGCAACGATCTTCCCGCGGATACAGCCTGCGGGACGGTATATAAAGAAAAACAAAAGGAAGTAAGACAATGAAAAAGCTGAGGATCGGAATTATCGGCTGCGGGCGCATTGCGGTGATGCACGCCGTCCCCGCGACGGTGCTGGAAGAGGCGGAACTCGTCGCCTGCTGCGACATCGTGGCGGAACGGGCGGAGGAACTCGCCGCGCGCTACCGCTGCAAGGCGTATACGAGTTATGAAAAGATGATCGGGGAATGTTCCCTCGACGCGGTGCACGTCTGTCTGCCGCACTATCTGCATACCGTCGCGGCGCAGTACGCCATCGAACACGGCGTCAACGTGCTTACGGAAAAGCCCATGTCCATCGATTACGAAAGCGCGGAAAAGACCGTGAAACTGGCAGAGGAGAAGAACGTGCTTTACGGCGTGATCTTCCAGTGCCGCTACAACAATTCCGCGCAGCTCGTGAAAAAGGCAGCCCTTTCCGGAAAACTCGGCAGGATCGTTTCGGCGCGCTCCACCCTCACGTGGAAACGCGACGACGAGTATTACAAGGAAAGCGACTGGAAGGGCACGTGGGACAAGGAAGGCGGCGGCGTGGTCATCGATCAGGCGATCCATTCCATCGACCTCGTCAACTGGATCGTGGACAGCGAAGTGGAAAGCGTTTCCTGCTCCATGGCGAACCGCGGGCACAAATGCGTGAAGGTTGAAGACAGCGCGGAAGGGCTGATCACCTATAAAAACGGCACGCGTTACGGCTTTTACTGCATGAACAACTACGGGTGCGACGAGCCCATCGAGATCCGCCTGTTCTGCGAAAAAGCCAAGGTCGTGTTCGGGTATGACGACGCGTATATCGATTATAACGACGGCACGAAGGAAGAGGCGCATCAGGACGAATGCAAGGAAGTGTACGAGGGCGGCAAGGATTACTGGGGATTCCAGCACATCCGCCAGATCAAGCAGTTCTACCGCGCCTGTTTGGGGCTGGAAGAGTTGGAAATCAGCGGCAAAGAGGCGCTGAAAACCCATAAACTCATCTGCGAAATCTATAAAATAGGAAAGGAGAAAATGGAAATATGAAAAAGGGAGTTATCACCGATTGTTTTAAAAAACCGCTGGATGAATGTCTGGCGGCGGCGGGCAGGCTGGGATTCGACGGCGTGCAGATCTACGCCACGACGGGCGCGTTCAGCCCCGAAGTTCTCACGGCGGAGAAGAAGGCGCATTATAAAAAGTTACTGAAAGACAACAACCTCGTCGTCAGCGCGCTGTGCGGCGATCTCGGCGGGCACGGTTTCGAGATCGAAAAGGACAACGTCGAGCGCGTGGAAAAGACAAAACGCATCATCGATCTGGCGGCGGAATTCGGCACGCACGTCGTTACGACGCACATCGGCGTCATTCCCGCGGACAAGAACGAACCGCGTTACAGCGTGATGCTTTCCGCCCTGACGGAATGCGGGCTGTACGCCAAGGAAAAGGGCGTAACCCTCGCCATCGAAACGGGTCCGGAAATCGCCCCCACGCTGTTGCAGTTCGTCAAGGATACCAAAGGGGGCGTGGGCGTCAATCTGGATCCCGCCAACTTCGTGATGGTCGCGGGGCAGGACCCCGTGGAGGCGGTGCATCTTTTGAAAGATTACATCGTGCACACCCACTTAAAGGACGGCAGGATGCTGAAAAAGACCGATCCGCGCAAGATCTACGGCCACTTTGCCGACGGCGGCATCGAGGCGCTCAATGTAGCCGATTATTTCATTGAAACGCCCGTGGGCGAAGGGGACGTGGATTTCCCCGCATACCTTGCGGCGCTCCGCGAGATCGGGTACGACGGCTTCCTCACCGTGGAAAGGGAAGTGGGCGACGATCCCGAAAAGGACATCGTGAAAGCCTATAACTTCATGGTGGAACACAACGTGTAACGAAAGTCGCCCCGCCGCAAGGCGGGGCGTTTTTTTGCGTCGGGCGGGGGAAAGCGCCTTTCCGCGGCGGGGCTGCGTTTGTTTTTTGCGCGAAAGCGCATACGTAGGGCGTCCTTGCGCTTTGTTTTGCTTGCGGCGGGGGCGCGACGGTTTATTTTATCTGTCGCGGCGGGCGGTTTTTCGGGAAAAACAGCGCCAATACCGTTGCGGGATTTTCCGGCTTGTGGTACAATAGAAAAAAACGATCGGGAGGTGCGCCGGATGGCGGATTTTAAAGAAAACGTAAAGATATGGAAAGAGAAGGTAAAGGACGGGGCGCTCAGGGCGGAACTCGACGCGCTGAAAGACGAAACGGCGCTGAAAGACCGTTTTTATAAAGACCTCGAATTCGGCACGGGGGGGCTGCGCGGCATCCTCGGCGTGGGGACGAACTGCTTAAACATCTATACGGTGGCGCGGGCGAGCGAGGGCATCGCCGCCTATATGCGGGCGCACGGCATGAAGAAGATCGCCGTCAGTTACGACAGCCGCATCAATTCCGAACTCTTCGCCGAAACGGCGGCGCGCGCCTTCGCGGCGGCGGGGCTGAAAACCGTCATCGTGAAGGAACTGATGCCCACGCCCTTTTTATCCTTTCTCACGCGGGAGGAAAAGTGCGATATGGGAGTGATGATCACCGCCAGCCACAATCCCGCGCAATACAACGGCTACAAGGTGTACAATGCCGAAGGCTGCCAGATCGTGGACGCCGCGGCAAAGGAGATCTCTTCCTATATCGAAAAGACCCCCTATTTCGGCGCGGAGGCGCAGCCGTTTGAAAACTATCTCGCCGCGGGCGCGATCGTTTACGCCGGCGACGGCGTGGAGGAAAAATATCTTTCCGGCGTGAAAGACATCGTAAAAGCCGCGCCTTCGCCGCTGAAAGTTACCTACACCGCTTTGAACGGCACGGGGTACCGCATCATCCCGAAACTGTTAAGGACGGCGGTCGCGGAAGTGAAACTCGTGAAAGAGCAGTGCGTGCCGGACGGCAATTTCCCCACCTGCCCCTATCCCAACCCCGAAAAGAGCGAGGCGCTGGCGCTGGGGCTGCAAGAGGCAAAAAAGAATCAAAGCGACATTCTGCTCGCCACCGATCCGGACGCCGACCGCGTGGGCGTGGCGGTAAAGACCGAAAACGGCTATACCCTGCTTACGGGCAACGAAGTGGGGGTGCTTTTGACCGATTATCTGCTTTCCGATCTGAAACGCAGAAATCTTCCTACGGACAGGGCGGTGATCGTCAAGACCATCGTAACCACCTCCCTTGCGGAACTGGTCGCAAAAAAATACGATGCAAGCGTGATCAACGTGCTTACGGGGTTCAAGTATATCGGCGAACAGATCGGGCTGCTGGAAAGACGCGGGGAAGCGGACCGCTTTTTGCTGGGGTTCGAGGAAAGTTACGGCTATCTGCTCGGCACGCAGGTGCGCGATAAGGACGCCGTCGTGGCGGTGCTCGCCGTGTGCAAGGCGGCGGCGCACTATCTCGCCGCGGGCAAGACCCTTGTCGACCGCCTGAACGAGATCTACGCCGAATACGGCTGGTTCTATCATAAACTGCTGACCTTCGAGTTCCCGGGCGCGGCGGGCAGGGAACACATCGAAAAGACCATGAAAGAACTGCGCGGCGACTGCGGCTCGTTCCTCGGCAGAAAGGTTATCAAAGCGGCGGATTATCTGCAGACGGAAAAGACCGGTCTGCCGCGCTCCAACGTGCTCGCGCTGGAATTTGCGGACGGCGCGGGCGTCGTCATCCGCCCGTCGGGCACGGAGCCGCTTTTAAAGGTATACGTAACTTCCCGCGGCGCGGAAGATACCGCGCTGTACGCGGCGCTTTCCGACTTCTTTAAGGCATAATAAAAAAAGGAAAAAAAAGATGAAATACAAATTGTACGGCAACGGCGCGGACGACGATTTCCCCGCCATTCAGGAAATGCTGGACAGCGGGATCTGCCGCGTAACGCTGCCCCCGCCGGAAAAGCATTACGTGATCGGGAATACGCTGAAAATCCATTCCGATCAGGAACTGCGGCTGCCCGCGTTCGCCCGCGTCGTACTGAAAGCGGGCGCGAACTGCGCCATGCTGGAAAACGCCGATTTCGACAACGGCAACAAAAACGTGTGCGTAAACGGCGGCATTTGGGATATGAACCACAACGCGCAAAACCCCAACCCGTACCACTTTCCCGACCCCGTAACGGGGCGGAAATTCGAGGACGAAATCAAGCGGCTGCGTTTCGATAAGACGACGAGCAAGACCCTTGTCCGCGGCTGCTATACCGGCATGTGTTTCAGGTTCTGCACGGTGAAAAACCTCGTTTTTAAAAACGTAACCGTCGTCAATCCCGTGGTGTACGGCGTGCAGTGCGCCTATACGGAGGATTTCACCTTTGAAAACATCGTTTTCGAGTACAACGAGGGCAGCCCGAAACTGTGGAATATGGACGGCATCCACATCGAAGGCGGCTGCAGGAACGGCGTTTTCCGCAACCTGAAAGGCGCCTGCCACGACGATTTGCTGGCATTCACTGCCGACGACAGCCTGTACGGCCCGATTTCCGATATGGAAGCGGACGGCATTTTCGCCGAAGGCTGCCACAGCGCGGTGCGCATGCTTTCGGCGGGCACGCCCGTCAAAAACATCCATATCCGCGATATTTACGGCAGTTTTTACGTGTATTGCATCTGCATGACGAAGTATTACGAAGACCGCCCCGCCCGCGGCAGTTTCGACAACATCGTTATCGAAAACGTATACGCCCGCTTTTGCGACGGCACGAAGGACGTGCCCGGGCACTGGGCGCCGCTCATTCAGATCGGCAAAAACGTGGATATCGGCAGCATCGCCTTCCGCGATATTCACCGCGACGAAGATAATTTCGCTATCGAAACCATCGGCGTGGAGGAAAATACCGTCATCGGCAAAATGACGGTGTATTCCGCCGTGCAGCGCAACGCCGCCGGCGGGGAAATGCCCTTCATAAAAAACGAAGGGAAGATTTGCACGCTCGTGCTCGACGGCGTCGATACCGGCGGGGAAAAGGCGATCGTCGGCTCCGGCACGGCGGGACGGCGGTAAAACGCCGCGCCCGCGCAAAACGCGCGGCGCCGCATAAAAGAGAAAACCGTAAAATTTGTACGCCGCTGACGGAAAAGAACAATCTCCGCCGGCGGCGTTTTTTACGTTTTTTTGAAAAATCGTTGAAAAACGCTGCAAATTGCTTGCGATTTAACGAAAACAGACTGTGCGGCGTTAAAACGCACAGATCCGCGGATGATACGAAACCGCTATTTTTTGACGATAAAGCAATAGAAAACGCCTTCCGCCGTGTGGTATAACAAAAAAGTAGAGATATGCGGCGGAAGGCTCTGCCCCGCAAAAGCGTGTTTCGAGGAGGGATTTTATGAAAACCTATCAATCGCCGCAAACGGAGTTCATCCGTTTCGGCAGGCAGTGCGACGCGATCTTGGCGTCGGGCAACGAGAGTCCGCTGGACGATAAGTATCAGTCCCAGCCGGATTCGTGGGACGAATGGGACGGCTGAGGAGGAAAGAAAATGACGACGAAAAGCAAAAACAGGTGGCTGATTTCCTTATGCGCGTGCGCCGCGCTCGCCCTGCCGCTGTGCTTCATGCCCGCGGCGGCGAAAGCCGAGCCCGAACAGGCGCAGCCGTATTTCTACGAATACGATTTCGCCAAAGAAACGGAAAACGAGGCGGCGGACTTCGCCATGGCGAACGGCGCGGCTTTGCGCCGCGCCGAGAACAGCGGAATCCGCTTTATTGCGGGGATCAAAAGTTCGGTCTTTGAAACCGTAAAGGGATATGAAGATCTCGAACTCGGCGTTCTTGTTGCCCCGCAGGATCTGCTGAACGCGGATTTCCCCGCAATCGGGGACGCCGCCGCGGTCAACATCACCTATTCGGGGGAGGAAATCGAGCAGTACACCTTCAAGGCGTCCGATAAGGAAACGCAGGAAGATTAAGTCGTGTTCGCGGGTTCCGTTGTGGATATAACGGCGA
>CALVUL010000058.1 GCA_944363555.1 uncultured Clostridia bacterium | reverse complement strand
CGTGGAAAAGGATTCCTTTACCGTAAACAAGTTCAACGACAAACTGAAAGAAGATCTGAAATTCATGGATTATTTTCAGTCGGTCTATATTTCGGCAAAGACGGGGCTTCGCGCCGACAAGGTGCTTTCGCTGGCGAAAACCGTGTATGAACGCGCGCGTTTCCGCGTTTCCACGGGGCTTTTGAACGATCTGATCTTAGACAGCGCGCGGATGAACGAGCCGCCGTCCGTCAACGGCAGGCGGCTGAAGATCCTTTACGCCACGCAGGCGGATATCTGCCCGCCGACGTTTATCTTATTCGTGAACGACGAAACGCTGATGCATTTTTCTTACCGCAGGTATCTGGAAAACTGCATCCGCAAAGCTTTCGATTTTTCGGGCACGCCGATCAAAATTATCGTAAGGCAGCAGGGGAAGGAAGATGAATAACTGGTGGGTGATCGTGCTGATCGTGTTCGGCTCGTATCTTTTGGGCTGTTTCAACAACGCGATCATGATCACCAAGATCAAAAAAACCGATATACGCAAAGTGGGGAGCGGCAACCCGGGCACGATGAACATGAGCCGGAATTTCGGCATCCGGCTGGGGCTTTTAACGCTGTTCCTCGATATGCTCAAAGGTTTGATCCCCGCGCTGGTCGGGTATTTCGTGCTGCGGGGCAAAACTCTGCCGGACGCGGCTTTCGATCTCGGCGATCTGGGGATGTTCCTCTGCGGTTTTTTCGCGGTGCTGGGGCATATTTATCCCGTATTTTATAAGTTTAAAGGCGGCAAGGGCATCGCCACGACGATTGGCGTATTCCTCGCGTGGGCGATTTTGATGGCGGTGTCCGGCGAATGGGGATGGTTTTTCGTGGAGATCATGAGCCTCATCGCGGCGGTCGTCGTGATCTATTTAACGGAATACGGCGCGATGGGGTCGATCATCGCCATTACGCCGCCGGCGGTGGCGTCCAGCATACGGCTGTTTTTATTGTATCATATCGGGCCCGATACGCCGCGCGTCATACCGTATTACATTGCGGCGAACGTGCTGATCTTCGGCATCTGTTTCATCACTTGGTTCGCGCACAGAAACAACATCGAACGCATGCTTGCAGGGGAGGAACACCCGACTTCGATCAAGGAAATGTTCGTGAAAATGCGCGAAAAGAAGGTGGAAAAACTGGCGAAAGCCGAGGCGGAAAAGCGGAAAGGCGACAAAGACGGCAAAAAATAAAATTTCGGGAAAAATCCTTTCATAATCAACGGGAACCTCTCATATATTAGTCGTGTAATATGTGGGAGGTTTTTTATGGAAAAGTACGATATTTACAAAGATATCGCCAAACGCACGGGCGGCGACATCTATATCGGCGTGGTCGGCCCCGTACGCACGGGCAAATCCACGTTCGTAACGAAGTTTATGGAAACGCTCGTTCTGCCGAATATTTCCAATAAACTCAACCGGCAGATCGCCACGGACGAAATGCCGCAGTCCGCCGACGGCAAGACGATCATGACCACAGAGCCGAAATTCATCCCCGCAAACGCGGTGAAGATCCAGCTTAAAAACAAAGTTTCCGCAAAAGTCAGGCTGATCGACTGCGTGGGCTATCTCGTGGACGGCGCGATGGGGCACGAAGAGGGGAAAAAGCCGCGCCTCGTCAAAACGCCGTGGAGCAGCAAGGAACTGCCTTTTGAAAAGGCGGCGGAACTCGGCACGCGCAAAGTCATCGCGGAGCATTCCACCATCGGCGTCGTGGTAACGACGGACGGCAGTTTCGGGGAGATCCCCCGCGCCAATTACGTTGCCGCGGAAGAGCGCGTCGTCAGGGAACTCAAAGAACTGAACAAGCCCTTCATCATCCTTCTCAACGTGAAGGACGCAAAGAACGGCGACAGCGTATCCCTCGGCAATTCTTTGGAAGAAAAATACGGCGTGCCCGTCGTCGTCGCCAACGCCACGGAACTCGGCATGCAGGAAATCAACGACGTTCTTGAAAAGATATTATATGAATTTCCCTTGCAGAACGTCGATATCGATCTGCCGCGCTGGATGCGGGCGCTTCCGTGCGAGAACAGCATCATCAAAGAGATCACGGAAAAGGTGAAAACCGCCACGGCGGGGATGACGAAGATGCGCGATTTCGCAGAAATGGGGAAAATGTTTGAAGAAAGCGAAAAATTGTGCAATCCCGAAATCGGCGAGGTTCTGCCCGGCGAGGGAAGGGTCGTTTATTCCGTGGCGGCAAAGGCGGGGCTTTTCTACGACGTGCTCACCGAGGAAAGCGGCGACGAGATCAAAGACGATTATCAGTTGATGAGTTACATCAAATCGCTTGCGGAGGCGAAACGGGAATACGGCAAGATCCGCGACGCGCTGAAAAGCGCGGAGGAGACCGGCTACGGCATCGTAACGCCCACGGTGAACGAACTTTCCCTTTCCGAGCCCGAACTCGTGAAACGCGGGGGCAGTTACGGCGTGAAACTCAAGGCGACCGCGCCGAGCCTGCACGTCATGAAAGTGGATGTTTCCGCGGAAGTCAATCCCATCGTGGGAACGGAGAAACAAGGCGAAGAACTCGTCAATTATCTGATGAAGGAATTCGAAAGTAATCCGCAGGGGATCTGGGATACGAATATGTTTGGCAAATCGCTGCGCGATCTGATGGAGGAAAGCCTTTCCGGCAAGATCAAGGCGATGCCGGAGGACGCGCGCAGCAAGATGTGCAAAACGCTGGGCAAGATCGTCAACGAAGGCGACGGCGGGATCATCTGCATCCTTCTTTGACGCGCGTAAAAACCTCCCGAAAAGAAATAAGGAAAAACCGCTCGAAAGGGCGGTTTTTTCACGGTGAAAATTCATCAATTTTTGAAACGTTTCGGACAAGAAAGGGATTGCGGCTTTTCCCGCCGTGTGGTAAACTGTAAGAAAAACGAAAAGGGGTAAATCGAATGAATACGTTTGCGATTGTCGGTTTCGGCAGCAGGGGCGCGATGTTCGCGGGGCTGATCGCGCGGGATAAAGATTCCCGCCTCGTCGCGGTCGCGGAAAAGTTTCCGCACAACAGAAGAAGGGCGCAAGAAGAATTCGGCGTGCCGGAAGCAATGTGTTTCGCCGACGCCGACGCTTTCTTCAATGCGGGCAAACTGTGCGACGCGGTGTTCATCTGCACGCAGGACGCGCAGCATTACGAACACGCCGTGAAGGCGCTCGAACTCGGCTATGACGTCTGCTTGGAAAAACCCGCCGCGGTCAACATCGAACAGTGCATCGGCATCCGCGATCTTGCGAATAAACTCGGCAGAAAAGTGATGCTTACGCACGTTTTGCGGTATTCGCCTTTTTATAAAAAAATCAAGGCGTTGATCGATGAGGGCGCGTTGGGCAAGGTCGTTACCCTCAATCAGACGGAAAACGTCGCATACTGGCATTTCGGGCTCAGTTATGTGCGCGGGCCTTGGCGCGATATGGAAAAGAGCACGCCCACGATCATCGCAAAATGCTGCCACGACCTCGACATCATCGGCTGGCTGATGGGGGAAAAGTGCACGGCGGTCAATTCCTTCGGCGGACTTTATTATTACAATGAAAAGAACGCCCCCGAAAAAAGCGCCGCGTTCTGCAAGGACTGCGACGAAAGCGTCAGAAAAAAATGTCTGTACGACGCCTATAAAATTTATCCGGAAAGAGTGAAAAAGGCGGTCGTCGGCGGGCTTTCGGAGTACGGCGACAGGGATATATACGAACTGCTCGCGGATGAAAAGCACGTCTGGGGAAAATGCGTTTTCCATTGCGACAACGACGCCGTGGATCATCAAGTCGTCGATATGCTTTACGAAAGCGGGGCGACGGCGCACCTCACGATGACGGCGTTTTCCGAGCGCTGCTACCGTTTTATCAAAGTCCACGGAACGGAAGGCGAAGTGTACGGGGATATGGAGGAAGGCGTTCTGCATTATACCCGTTTCGGCGGGAAAGAAGAACTGATCGACGTCAACGCCGATTCGGAAGTCGATACGGACGACGGGCACGGCGGCGGCGATTACTATCTGTATCGGGATTTCAAGGAATACATCACGACGGGAAAGCCAAGCGTTTCAAGGACTTCCATCGATAAGTCCATCGAAAGCCATCTCGTGGGATTTTTGGCGGAAGAAAGCCGGAAAAACGGCGGAAAAACGATACAGATCCGTTAAAGACGGACGGATGCGGCAAAAAACCGTATAAAAAAATGCGGCGGCGCGTCAATAAACGCGCCGCCGCATTTTTTTTATTATCGTATCAACTTCTGTTTTTGACGAGCAGTTTTTCAAGGAGCGCCACGCCGAGATACATCATGGTGGCGAGAACGCAGAGTACTGCCGTAGCCGCCATGACGAGATCGAGTTTAAAGACCTGACCGCCGTAAACGATAAGGTATCCGATCCCCGCTTTCGACGTCATATATTCGCCCATCACCGATCCGATCCACGCCATGCCGACGTCGATTTTCAGCGTGCCGATAAAGGTTTTCACGCTTCCCGGGAGGACGAGTTTTCTCAGGATCTGGAATTTCGTCGCGCCCATGGAACGCAGCAGCAGGATCTTGTCTTTGTCGGCGGCGAGAAAGCCGTTGAGCATGTTGATGACGGTTACGATGATGCCGATAAGGACCGCCATCAGGATGATCGATTTGCTGCCGCTGCCGCACCAGACGATGATGATCGGTCCCAATGCGATTTTCGGCAGGGCGTTCAATACGATCAGATAGGGTTCGCATACCCGCCGCGCGATTTCCGACCACCATAAAAGCAGCGCGATAAGCGTTCCCAGCGCCACGGCGATGAGAAAGCCGACGATGGTTTCGTACAGCGTGATGCCGATATGATAAAACAGGTTGTCGTTTCTGACGAGATCGACGATTGTCGCGGCGATGCGTTTAGGGCTGCTGCCGATAAAAACGTCGATCGCGCCGGTATCGGCAAGGATCTGCCATAAAAGAAGCGCTGCCGCGAGAATGCCCAGACCGAGCGTCCATACCACGGCGGTCCTGCCGCGCAGTTTTTTCAGATACCGGATGTGATCCGCGGAAAATTGCTTTTGCGTAACGGTTTTCTTTTTCATTCGTTCAGCTCCTTCCACAACAGTTCAAACCATTTGTGAAAATCTTCCCGTTCCCGCCGTTTCAGGGGCGAATCGCCGCCGCGGGGGATCTCGTGCACGTATTTCACCGTGCACGGCCGTTTTGAAAGGACGATGATCGTATCGGACATTGAGATCGCTTCCGAAATATCGTGCGTAACGAGAATGGTGGATTTGCCCTCGTCCTTGATGATGCGGTACACGTCGTTGCAGACGGAAAGGCGCGTTTGGTAGTCGAGAGCGGAAAAAGGCTCGTCGAGCAGCAGAATGTCGGGGTTGAAGGAAAGCGTGCGGATGAGCGCCGCGCGCTGCCGCATCCCGCCGGAAAGTTCCGACGGATAGTTTTTGCGGAACTCGTACAGCCCGTATTTTTTCAGCAGTTCTTCCGCATAGGCGATGTGCGCTTTGTCGAACTTTTTCATGATTTCCAGCGGAAGGAAAATATTCTTTTCGATCGTGCGCCACGGAAACAACTGGTCTTTTTGCAGCATATAACCGAAATGCGCGTTTCCTTTGGCGACTTTTATCGTTCCGCGCGTCGGGCGCATCAGCCCCGCGATGAGGGACAGGATCGTGGTTTTCCCGCAGCCGGAGGGCCCGATGACCGAGATGAATTCGCCTTCTTTTAAGGAAAACGAGAGATTTTTCACGGCTTGTATCTCGTCGGTTTTCGTCTGGTACGTCAAAGCCACGTCTTTTAATTCCAGCAGTGTTTCTCTCATGGTTTTTCTCCCGTAAGGCGTTTTTAAGCGAAGACGGCCTCCGCGTAGGAATTGTCTACGATCTTCTCGAAGGGCACGCGCGCGTCGAGTTCGCCGGAATTCTGCATAATATCCTGCAATCGATCGAAACTTTCCTCGCTCATCGTCAGATCGTCCGTCCACGCGTCGATCGCTTTATAACTCGTAACGGAGGTCGTCAGCGATTCGATCGAGGTGGAAGGGAACTGCCCGCGGATGGCTTCCGCGATCTCCGCGTCGCTCGCCGTTTCCATGAAGTCGTAAGCCTTTTTGAGGGCTTTCAGGAACGATTCGATGACGGCTGTGTTTTCGTTGATATAACTCTGTTTCGCCACAAACGAAGTGTAGGGCACTTCGCCCGCGCCTTCGCCTACGCTCGCCACGACATAGCCTTTCCCCGCCTTTTCGTATTCCGAAGCCAAGGGTTCGAACATCGTGCAGTAATCGCCCGTTCCTTCCTCGAACGCCGCGGTCATCAGATCGAACTGTACGTTGGTGATGAGTTCCAGATCCGTCCCGTCGTAAAGTCCGTGGAGGTTAACGAGGTATTCGAAGGTCATCAGCGGCACGCCGCCGGGTCTGCCTGCAAGGATGCCTTTGCCGCGCAGATCTTCCCATTGAAAATCCGGTTCGTCCACGCGGGAAACGAGGAAAGATCCGTCTTTCTGCGTCAGTTGACCGAATACGATCGGATAGTCCGTTTTTCCCTGATTATATACGTATAAACTCGATTCCGGACCCATCAGCCCGATGTGCGCGTTTCCGGAAAGGACCGCCGTCATCACCTTGTCGGCTCCGCCGCCGTTGGAGAGCGTGATTTTCAGCCCTTCTTCCTCGAAATAGCCCTTTTCGATGGCAACGTACATCGGCGCGTAGAATACCGAATGCGTAACCTCGTTGAGTTCGATATGGATGAATTCGTCGTCGCTTTCTTTGCAACCCGCAAAGGGGATGGCGAAGAGAGCGGCAGCCAAAATTGCAGCAATCAGTTTTTTCATAGTCATTCTCCGAAAAAATTTAGTATAGTTCATTGTATGAAATCCCATTTATATTTGACAATCCGCCGGAAATTTTATATAATGGATTGCACACAGAGAGATTGCGAAAATCATACGGTTTTGGAGAAAAGCATGGAAAAAACGTACAACCCCGTCAGTTTTGAAAAGGAAATCTATAAAAACTGGGAAGAAAAGGGCTACTTTACGGCAAAGGTGGATTCCGAAAAACTGCCCTTTACCATCATGATGCCGCCGCCGAACATCACGGGGCAGCTTCACATGGGGCACGCGCTGGATGAAACGCTGCAGGATATTTTGATCCGCTTTATGCGGATGAACGGCTATTCCGCGCTGTGGCTGCCGGGGACCGATCACGCCTCCATCGCTACGGAAGTGAAGATCGTGGAACAACTCGCCGAAGAGGGGCTTACGAAAAACGACGTGGGCAGGGAGGAGTTTCTCCGCCGCGCTTGGGCGTGGAAGGAAAAATACGGCGGCAGGATCGTAGAGCAGTTAAAAAGCCTCGGTTCTTCCTGCGATTGGAGCAAACTCGCCTTCACCATGGACGAGCGCTGTTCCCGCGCCGTGCGGGAAGTTTTCGTCAATCTCTATGAAAAGGGTCTGATCTACCGCGGGGCGCGCATCATCAACTGGTGCCCCGAATGCAAGACCGCGCTTTCCGACGCCGAAGTGGAGTATTCGGAAGAGGTTTCTTCCCTTTGGTATATCAAATACCCCGTTAAGGGAACGGATGAATTCGTAACGGTGGCGACTTCCCGCCCCGAAACGATGCTGGGCGATACCGCCGTGGCGGTCAACCCGAAGGACAAACGCTACGCAAAACTGCTCGGCAAAACGCTGATTTTGCCCGTCGTGAACAAGGAGATCCCTCTGATCGCCGATTCTTATGTGGAAACGGATTTCGGAACGGGCGCGGTGAAGATCACGCCGGCGCACGATCCCAACGACTTCGAGGTGGGGCTGCGGCATAATCTCGAAGTGATCAACGTGCTCGGCGAGGACGGCAGGGTCAACGAAAACGGCGGCAAATACTGCGGCATGAAGGCGCTCGACGCCCGCAAAGCCATCGTGGAGGAGTTGGAAAAACTCGGTCTGCTGGTGAAAACGGAGGAATTGCGCCATAACGTGGGGCATTGCTATCGCTGCCATACCGTGGTCGAACCCCTCGTTTCCAAACAGTGATTCGTGAAGATGAAACCCCTTGCCGAACCTGCGATCGACGCCGTCAAGAAAAAGCGCATCGCCTTTACGCCGCAGCGGTTTTCCAAAATCTATTATAATTGGATGGAAAACGTGAAAGACTGGTGCATTTCCCGTCAACTTTGGTGGGGGCACCGCATTCCCGTATTCTATTGCGACGACTGCGGGGAAATGACCGTTTCCAAAACCGATATTTCCGTTTGCCCGAAATGCGGATCGGCGCACATCCGGCAGGACGAGGACGTGCTCGATACGTGGTTTTCCTCCGCGCTGTGGCCGTTTTCCACCCTCGGTTTTCCGGAAAAGACGGCGGAACTGGAATACTTCTATCCGACGGACGTGCTGGTTACCGGTTACGACATCATTTTTTTCTGGGTGGCGCGCATGATCTTTTCCGGTTTGGAACACATGAACCGCATTCCCTTCAAGGACGTATTGATCCACGGGCTGGTGCGGGACGCGAAGGGCAGAAAGATGAGCAAATCCCTCGGCAACGGCGTAGACCCGATGGAGATCATCGAAAAATACGGCGCGGATACCTTGCGTTTTTCGCTGGTCAACGGCGTCGCGGCGGGCAGCGATCTGCGTTTTTCCGAGGACAAACTCGAAGGCTCGCGCAATTTTATGAACAAGATCTGGAACGCCTCCCGTTTCGTTCTGCTCAACGCGCAGGATAAGGATATACCCGATTTTGAAAGTTGCCGGCTGACGGTGGCGGATAAATGGATCCTGACGAAATTGAACCGCGTGATCCGTGAAGTTACGGTAAACGTTAAAAAATACGAATTGGGCATCGCCCTCGCGCAGCTTTACGATTTCGTGTGGAGCGATTTCTGCGACTGGTATATCGAACTGACGAAGCCCGTTCTTTACGGGGACGACGAGAACAAGCGCAATCAGACGCTTTCCGTGCTCATCCACGTGCTTGCGCAAACCCTGAAACTGCTGCACCCCTTCGTTCCGTTCGTTACGGAAGAAATCTATCAAAATATCCCGAATCACGGCGAAAGCCTGATGATCTGCGAATTCCCGCGCTATAACGCGAAAAACAACTTTGCCAAACAGAAGGGCGATATGGAATCCGTGATGGAGATCATCAAGGGCATCCGCAACATCCGCGCGCAGACGGGGGCGGCGCCCTCCAAAAAAGTGCGGCTTTATGTCAAGACGGATAAAAAGAAACTCGTCAAAGACACCGCGCAGTATATCGAAAAACTCGCGGGCGTGCAGGAAATTTCCTTTATCGCCGCGAAAGAGGAACTCGCGGAAAAGACCGTTTCGCAGATCATCGCCGGTTTCGAGTTATATATTCCGCTGGGCGAACTCGTCGATACCGAAAAGGAGATCGCGCGGCTGAAAAACGAAAAAGAGCGCGCGGAAAACGAGATCCGCCGCGCCGACGCCAAACTTTCCAACAACGGCTTTTTGGAAAAAGCCCCCAAAGAATTGGTGGATAAAGAGCGCGAAAAACTCAATAAATTTATCGAACTGCGCAAAAAGATCATCGCGGAACTGAAAAGTTACGAAAATTAAACTGTACCGCCGGCGTTTCAACGAAACGCCGGCGGAAAAATTATTACGACAGGGAGGAAGCGGTTATGGAAAAAGTTACGGCGGGGCGCGACGCGCTCGGGAAATTCGCCCCGAAGTTCGCGCAACTGAACGACGACGTGTTGTTCGGCGAAGTTTGGGCAAGGGAAGACAGGCTTTCCCCGCGCGACAGAAGTCTGATTACGGTCGTCGCGCTGACGACGAGCGGGGTCTTTGATTCCTCGTTTGCTTTTCACATGGGGAAAGCCAAACAAAACGGCATCAGCGCGGAGGAAATGGCGGAAACGCTTACGCACCTCGCTTTTTATGCGGGATGGCCGAAGGCTTGGGCGGCGTTCCGCGTCGCCAAAGAGGTGTACGCCGGCGGGGAAGAAAAGCGCGGCGGGCTGTTCGGGCTGGGATCGCCGAACGACGCGTACGCGGAATATTTTATCGGCAGATCGTATTTAAATCCGCTCACCGATGCGAATAAAACGGTGTTTATGGCGAACGTAACTTTTGAACCCGCCTGCCGCAACAACTGGCATATCCACAAAGCCGATCGCGGCGGAGGGCAGATCCTGCTGTGTATGGACGGGCGCGGCTGGTATCAGGAATGGGGCAAGCCGGCGCGGGCGCTCCGCGCGGGGGATGTCGTTACCGTTCCCGCGGGGGTAAAGCATTGGCACGGCGCGGCGGCGGATTCGTGGTTTTCGCATGTGGCTGTCGAGGTTTCCGGTGAAAATACGCGCAACGAGTGGTGCGAGCCCGTGGACGACGCGCAGTATAAAAAACTGCGGTGAAGCGGAAAACGCGCCGCAGAATATTAGCGGTTTTATAAATAAACGACGGTTGCGCCGGCGCGAAGAACGCGCCGGCTTTTCGTTTGCCCGAAAGCGAAAAAACGCCGCCGTTTCCGACCGTGCGCGGCGCGCCCGATTTTCACCGCGTGCCCGCCTGTCCCGATTACGGCGGCGGATGGCAATTCTGCCGGTTTTGCGATTTTTTTCAAAGCGCATCGGCGGGGAAAATCGCCAGCCGTTGACTAAAAATAATCGGTTTCCAAAATATGTAAAAGTGCGAAATTTTAACATAGTTTGTTTTTTTGCATGTTATAATACCGCAAAAATTGTTAAAATTTTGGATATTGACAAGCCGCTTGTTCGATGATATAATTTTTATGAAAAGGGATATTTGCGCGCGTTTTTTTGCGTAATCGCGGG
>CALVUL010000057.1 GCA_944363555.1 uncultured Clostridia bacterium | reverse complement strand
GTGAATGTATGGAGTATGCCAAGTTCAACGGCATAGACGTCGTGAACAGCTACATAGACCGTGCGCTCTCCGCAAAGACTGACAACCGCCCTAACTTCCAGCGTATGATTAAGGACAGTTACAAGGGCTTATTTGACGTTGTCCTCGTGTGGAAATTAGACCGCTTTGCGCGGCGTTTCCGATACGGCGAATCCTTTGAAATTCGCCGCCTTCAGAACGTTCTTCATACCTCACCCGCGCTTCCGAAATTCGTTACCTTTTTCAAAAACCGTGCTGCGATGACGTCGGCGCAAGGGCTTCGCGCGCCGCATGTTTCGCGCCGCAACGCTTTGCGCGGTGTTTCCGACGGCGGCAGGCGTTTGCTCGAAGGACCTTTTCCATATCCTGCCGTTTTTCGCTTTTATCGTTTCCCCCGAAAAGACCTTCCGCTGCAAAAAAACGGTCCGATGAAAAAGCAAACAACGGTTGTTTATAAAAAAGAGAACGGGAAAGCGAGCCCGACGAAACGGCGGGCTTCAATTTCGTTCCGCAAAGCGAAAATCATCAGGCTAACGCAGAAAAATAATTGAAAATATCTTCAAATTCCGTATCGGCGGAAAAAGGCAAATTTCTTTCTTTCACAAAAAAGTAAAAGAAAGTTTTTACAATATATTTTCTGTACTGGTAAACGCTCGATTCGCACGATCTGCTTTGATCCGAAAGTTGAAGCACGGTAAAATTCGGCGCCTTGCCGAACACCGTTTCCGCAATGGAACAGTAATTCGTTTTATCCAGAAGATCTTTTGCCCTTAAAAACTGCATCGTTTGTTCGTAAGCGGATTTATAATCGCCGAATTGATCGACGCATTCGCAAATCAGCTTTTCAACAAATTTTATCCTTTTTGTAATCATGTTTTTATTTTACACCATTTATTGTACAAAATTATTTAAATATTTTACAGTTCATGAAAAACAAACGGCTTTTGGCGATGAAACAACAAAAATGCCCAATCCGTGTGTTAATCACAGCGTAATCCGATCGCAAAATTTTATGCAATTGCAGGCAACCAGCGCAAAAATTTATCACTATGCGCCGATACGATAAATCGCCGTTTTTAGAAAATAATCTTACATATATTCTGTAATTTATCCATATAAATCCATTACAGGCAAAATACGGCGAAATATCAAAAAATTTTTTCAAAAAAATCGCTTTGATTAAAAATTCATTTAAAAATCATACCTTAAAAACGGTGTTTTTTCGAAATCGACTTTATACAAAAGTCCCTCCCACCTGACCTTCGCTTTGCGGTCTATGACCGTATTTACAAATATTTTGCGCCGCATTGTTCTACAAACACGTGTGGAATATATAATTTATCAAAAACCGAGCGCGGCGCGCGCATTATCGCCAATGAAAAGGTTTCTGTTTTTATAATGATAGGCGCATCCAAAAATACGGTAATCTTTATCCAATCTTATCCGAACGGCGCACGCCAACACGCAACACTAACTTACAGCGCAAGCCCATTTTTAAATTGAAAACAATAGTGACTCATTTATAATTCATGCAAAAGCGGTTACTTTGCGAATTTATTTTCGGCGCAACACCTTCTTGTTAAAACGGCTCTAAATAACAACACTCGCCGCTTCATAAAAATCGCGCCGAATTTAGCGCGAACCATGCGTCATGCTTCATATGGCGTAAAAACACCACACTCTACCGCCCTATTTGCACAACCGTTTTGGCGCGCAAAGCGTTTTTAAAAAAGATGCCGTCAACAAATTTGCGTTTTTAACAATAACGAAAAATTTACGCAATTATAGACGTACAATTCAAAAAACCGCTATTTTACCCAATAGTATACCCCCTTATCGCGTTGCTTTATGCAGCACACATCGTAAAAAAACGAAAAAAAGCATCAGCGCGTGTAATAATTTTCATAAAATAACGGTCCAAAACCAAAAAACAGCACTCGTTCCGCCCGAAACTTAATCATTACGGCGGAATTTTTCATAAACCCATGAATAAAACAAGGCCATCGGCGATCGGCATGCCGACCACCTGTTACAAAACCAAACCGAAAAACCCCCCCTTAAAAGCCCCTAAAAAATGCGATTTAGACGAGCTGAGACAGAATGGCAAGAATTTTTGCCAGCCAAAAATAACGGCGATTTTGCCTTAAAAGCCCATTATTTAGAGCCGAATCGGGATCAAATTTAGACAAGACGTTATGTTTCACGTGAAACATCATCATGATTTGTTTCACGTGAAACATAACGTCTTTTATATACTGAGACGTGTCTGGATGAGTAATCCGCTGTTTGTTGTTGCGGATTTACGTATTTTTTTAAGAAAATATGATGATTTTTACCCGTAGATCGATTAAATTAAACGAAAATCTGTGTCGGATTATTAGTTAAAACAACAAGAAAACGATGAATTTTGTGCCGATTTTCGCCAAAATTTTGACTGCGCGTGCTTAATTTCGGCTTTTAAAATAACTTTTGTGTTGATTTTGCCGTCTGGTGTAAAAATAGTCTTGAAAACAATGTTTTGATTCTCTCGCTTTTATTATTTACATGTTGCTAATCTTTTATAGGTTGTATTTGCTTTTTTATATAAAGGATTATTTAAACGAAAAAACTCGTCCGCAAACACGGCTGCTGCGGTTTTACGATAAATTAAACAAGAAAATCGGCGGCGTTTTTCTGAACGCAGCCGCATTTTGCCTGTTTTTTATCAAAAGTGCAGCGGTTTTATCTGAAATCGGGCCTATAACCGTTCGGACATGATCTGCAACGTCGAGCCGAACGGGTTTCATAAAAAACACGAGGAATGGTGGTTTTTGCTTGTTCACGGCAGCATACTCTCTGCCCAGCCTGTTGTAATACAAAAAAATACGTGATACCCTGCCGGTAGAGCGATGGGGGAACACCGCGTATGCAAAAAAACACTATCGCTTGCGTGCAAAAACCTAAAAACTTTATGTTTACAGTTTCTGCACTGCTCTGATTGGCAGTTTTTGCAAAAGATCGGCGAGGCGGCGCGTTTTGTTCCATACAATTGACACGCAAAAGGACTTGCACATCGCAAAAAATTTACGCACCGACATACCCCGCTTTATAAAACTTCGCAGTCAACATGCCCGATCGGATATATTTTCGGCAAAAACGCTCCGTTAAAGGACTTCAATAAATCTTAGCGACCTTTTTCGCCGAAACGCTTTATAAAAAACATTTTGGTGCAATCGCCCCTCACCGGCGTAAAGCGTATTTTTCGATATAAAAACGGATGTGCTTTTGCGCCGCTTTTTGCGTGATTATTTCTTTCTTACTTTGCCCGATTCGATCGTTTTCGTTTTGGCTGCTGCGATCGCAGCGTGAGGGCAATTTGCTTGCTTTTATTTAAACCAATTTATATTTATATCCGCCGATTTTGCCTGATTTTCTTCATTAGACGGGGCAAAATTCGCACTTGCCCGATCACAGGGCTATATGGGAACATTATTAATCATCCGCCTTTCCGCGTGCATCTGTGCGTGCAGCGTAAGAACCGTTTTTGCCCCGATTTGCCTTTTTCCGGCGCTTCGATATGGGTAAACTTCTTTTTCGGATATGTCTGTATCCTTAAGGGGCATTTTTTACTTTTTCTGCGCCACGATTCGTAATATGTTCGGTCCCTTATTGACTGCAATCCGCAGTGGGGGACAAGATACGAGGTTTCGCCCCGCCTTTTTAATGCGTTATTTCGTTAAATCGCATAAAGGCCGTCGATGAGGAATGCCTATATTCCTTGCGCCGCCCGATTCAAACTTTATTCGTATTCGGCGCATACTTATATTATGTTTTTAATTATAATATTGTATATATAAATATATGGTCTTTATTTCCTTTTTCATCTGCTTGTGCCGTGTGCGCACGCAATCGCGAAGACGGGGAAAGCGGCGATAACCCGATTGCGCGGCGCGTTTTCCCTTTGATTTTTATAAAAAGCGAAACAATTCGCGCCAAAACTTTCCTCAATCTATTGTCATTTGGTATAAATTGTGTTAAAATATATGTATTATAAATGCGTTTTTGCCGTCGCGCGCGCCTGCGGACGTATGATTTGCGGATTTTTCGCGTAAACTAAACGGACGGGATTTCAAAATTTACCGTCGATCCGCTATGCCGGCGGAAAAATCTTTTTTTCTTTTTCCGCAGCGGCACAAACAACGAAAACCGAACATCGGCAATGCGCGGTAAAGCGCGTAAGAGCGAAGTTCGCCCGCGGGCGATTCTTTTGCTCGGCGGAAACGTTCGGCTGTAAAAACGATTTCCCGATAAAAGTTTAAGACCACGCGCCTTCACGTCGGCGCGAACGCGGAATTTTCCTTTCTTTCCTCAACGGAAAACGCATTGCGGAAAGAGAAAACAACCGTGCTCGGCGCACGTTCGGGCGACGCCTTGCGGGCTTGTCGTGAACCGCGGCGCGCACCGGAAGGCGAAGGTAAATCGCAGGCGTTCTTTTCCGGAGGTTTGCGAAAAAACAGCCGTAAAAACGAACCGCGCTGCGCTTTTTCGTTTCGTTTAAGATTTCCGGTTTGCCGGCGCGGACTACGGCGGCGCAGCCTGTTGTCTGCCCAAAACGCCGCAATCGCCGCGGGGCAGGAAAAATTTACCGTTTTTTTACCGCGGCTACCCGTTTGCCGACGGCGGGCGGGGCGGGTTTAAAGACTATTTAAACGTTTTTCGGATATACTGTAAACAATTGTCTTTCCCTGTAATCCTGCAGGGGAAACGCCGCGGCGGATTTCTTTCCGCGGAACGAATAATCATGAACGGGGGCACGGCGGCCGCCTGCCTTCCGAGGAGGGACTTCATTGAAAAAATCCAACACCGGCATACTGATCGGCGTTCTCGCGGCGATCGTCGCGCTGATCGTCATCTTTTCCTTCACCAATTCCTGTGCCGGAGCGACGAAAATCGACAACAACGTTTTCGAGCAATCCATCGGCATCGTAAGGACAGAACAGGGAGCGGACGGGACCGACGTCGTTACCACCACCACGGGCGTCGCCGACCCCATGGCGATCCTGCGGGCGGATAAGAATCTGGCCAATCAGATCGACCGGATCGACGCTTCTTCCGCAAAGATCACCAAAGTACAGTTCAACAACTACAACATCTACGTCAACGTCAGTTACCGTTTGAACGGCGGGGCGAACGACATCGTGCGCGTCTATTCCACGGTATTGATGAATTCCGACGACGTTACGCTGTATAAGGACGCGCTCCGCCACATCAACGACACCGCGGCGGAAGGCGCCGTCATCGCCTACGAAGGCGCGGATCCCAATGCGGGTTCCATCTGGTCGTCCATCATCCCGTACGTCATCATGATCGCGCTGATGGTCGTGGCGTTTATCTTCATTTCCCGCTCCATGGGGGGCGGCACGAAGAGCGCGATGAACTTCGCCAAGACCAACGCCCGCCAGCTCCACAACCTCAAAGTGCGCTTTACCGACGTGGCGGGTGCGGATGAGGAAAAGGCGGAACTTGCGGAAGTCGTGGAGTTCCTCAAAAACCCCAAAAAATTCTCCGAACTCGGCGCAAGGATCCCCAAGGGCGTGTTGCTCGTAGGGCCCCCGGGAACGGGTAAAACGCTGTTTGCCAAAGCCGTCGCGGGGGAGGCGGGTGTGCCCTTCTTCTCCATCAGCGGATCGGACTTCGTGGAAATGTTCGTCGGCGTGGGCGCGTCCCGCGTGCGCGATCTCTTCGACGCCGCCAAAAAGAGCCAGCCGTGCATCGTTTTTATCGACGAGATCGACGCGGTAGGCCGCCAGAGGGGCACGGGGCTCGGCGGCGGGCACGACGAACGCGAACAGACGCTCAACCAACTGCTCGTGCAGATGGACGGTTTCGAGACCAACGAGGGCATCATCGTCATGGCGGCGACCAACCGCGCGGACATTCTCGACCCCGCGCTGCTGCGCCCCGGCAGGTTCGACAGGCAGATCTACGTCAACACGCCGGACGTCAAGGGCAGGGAGGCGATCCTGAAAGTGCACGCCCGCAACAAGCCCATGGCTCCCGACGTCAACTTCAAAACGGTGGCGCGGATGACCAGCGGTTTTTCCGGCGCGGATCTTGAAAACCTCCTCAACGAGGCAGCCATCTTGGCGGCGCGCGCCAACAGGAAAGTCATCACCAACAAGGACCTTTACGAAGGCATCAACAAGGTGCTTTTGGGCCCGCAGAAAAAGAGCCGGCTCATCACCGAAACCGATAAGCGCATCACCGCGTATCACGAATCGGGGCACGCCATTTTGGCGAAACTTCTGCCCAACTGCGACCCCGTGCACGAAGTTTCCATCATCCCGCGCGGACAGGCGGCGGGGTATACCATGACCATGCCCGATTCCGACGACAACCACCTCACCAAAGCGAAACTGCTCGACGACATCGTGATGACCCTCGGCGGCAGGGTGGCGGAAGAACTGGTCATCAAGGATATATCCGCCGGCGCTTCGGGCGACATCAAAGCCGTAACCAAACGGGCGCGGCTGATGGTTACCGAATGGGGCATGAGCGACCGCGTGGGGCCGATCTCCTACGGCAGCGATCAGGAAGTGTTCATCGGCAGGGATATGGCGTCGCACGTCAATTACAGCGAGGAAACCGCCGGCATCATCGACGAGGAAGTCAACAAGATCGTGATGGATTCGCTGGAAAAAGCGCGTTCCATCCTTTCGGAAAACAGAAAACTGCTCGACAATATGGCGCGCCTGCTCGTGGAGCGCGAAACGATCTTCACCGAGGAAGTCGATATGCTGATGGAAGGCAAATCCCTCGATGAGATCGAAAAGTTTATGGACGACAACGAAAAGACCCTGCAGGAAAACCCCTTCGCGCGGGGCGGCAGAAACGCCGTTGACGGGGCGGAAAAGAAAGAAACGAAAACCGATCCGGAAGACAACGCCGGCGACGCGCCGGACGGCGGAGCGGGCGATAAAAACGAAAGCGAAAACTGACCGAACCTGACCGACGGCGCGGAAAGGAAAGGTCGGGCAAGAAAAACGCGGGGAAGAGTTATGGGTAAAATCATCGCATTTTCCAATCAGAAAGGCGGGGTGGGGAAGACGACCACCTGCGTGAACATGGCGGCGTATCTCGCCGTCAAGGGCAAAAAGGTGCTGCTCGTCGATCTCGACCCGCAGGGGAACGCCACCACCGGTCTCGGGTTCGCCAAATCGGATGTGAAAAATTCCGTTTACAACACCCTGATAGACGAGGCCCCCGTGCCGGGCATCGCGCTGAAAACCTCCATCGCCAATCTGGATCTGCTGCCTTCCAACATCGATCTCGCGGGGGCGGAAGTCGAACTGGTGTATATGAAGGACAGGGAGCGCGTCCTCAAAAAAATGCTCGACGAGGTGAAGGGCTTTTACGATTACATCACGATCGACTGCCCCCCGTCGCTCGGGCTGCTCACCATCAACGCGCTTTCGGCGGCGGATACCGTCATCATCCCCATCCAGAGCGAATATTACGCCATGGAGGGTTTAAGCCAGCTGATCAACACCATCAAACTGGTCGTGAAACATCTCAACGACAAACTGAAGATCGAAGGCGTGGTCCTGACGATGAGCGACAGCCGCGCGGTCATTTCCCGCCAGATCGCCGCGGAAATCAAAAAATTCTTCGGCAAAAGAATGTTCGATACGGTCATTCCGCGCAACATCCGCCTTTCGGAAGCGCCCAGCCACGGCGTGCCCGTGCTGCTGCACGATCCGAAATGCGCCGGCGCGAAAGCCTACGACGCGCTGACCGACGAATATCTGGAAAGAACGGCATCAAAACAGGGGTGATAAATCATGAAGAACAACAGAGGTCTGGGCAAAGGGCTTTCCGCGCTGTTCGCGGAAACGGAAGAGGATTACGGCAAAAGCCTGCTCTTCGACGAACCGGAAACGGAAGATAAAGGCAAAGAGGGGGTGCAGGAGGTGGATCTTTCCTCCATCTATCCCAACCCCGATCAGCCGCGCAAGAATTTCGATCCCGACGCGCTCGACGAACTGGCGCAGTCGATCCGCCACCACGGCGTGATCATGCCCCTCATCGTCAATAAGGAAGCAAAGGGGTATATGATCATCGCGGGCGAACGCAGATACCGCGCGAGCAAACTCGCCGGCATCAAAAAGGTGCCCGTCATCGTCAAAAACTACACCGCGCGGCAGATCAAGGAAATCTCCCTGATCGAAAATTTGCAGCGCGAGGATCTGAACCCCATCGAAGAGGCCACGGCGATGCGCGCCCTGATGGAAGATTACGGCATGACGCAGGACGAACTTGCCGACCGCATCGGCAAATCCCGACCGGCGATCACCAACACGCTGCGGCTTTTGCAGCTTTCGCCGGAGGTCATCCGTCTGGTGGAAACGGGCGCGCTCTCTTCCGGACACGCGCGCGCCATCATCACCGTACCCGCCGAAGAGCAGATCAAAATGGCGAACCGCTTCGTCAAAGACGGCTGCTCCGTGCGCGAGGCGGAACAGCAGGTGAAGAACTTCTTCAACCCGCCGAAGGAAAAGGAAAAGAAAAAAAGCGAACTTTCGCTGGAATTAAAGGAACTCATCCTCACGATGCAGCGGGTGCTCGGCACGAAGGTCAACGCCATCGGCAACGACAACAAGGGCAGGATCTACATCGATTACTACACGCGCGACGATCTCGACAGGCTTGCCGCCATCATCGAACACGCGGAAAAATCGGATATACAGTTCTGAAAAACACGCGCGGTTTTGCCGCGCTTTTTTCGTAAACGAAAAAAATATCCGCTCTTTCTTTTCCTTTACATATTGACAGAAAAAAACGGGAATGCTATACTAAAGGAAAGAATATCTTAACTTACGGGGGTTTTAACGATGCTGTGTAAAAAATGCGGCGCGGAAAACGTGGAAGAAGCCGTATTCTGCGCGCGGTGCGGCAGCCGTATCGACGGCAAAAAAGTCTGCCCTTCCTGCGGCAGGCTCAACGACGAGGACAATTCGTACTGTAACTTCTGCGGCGTCAGGATCGACGGAAAAACCGTCTGCAAAAACTGCGGCGAAGCGTTTACGGGGAACTTCTGCCCCCGCTGCGGCGGGGAAAAGGGCGCGCCCGCCCCGCGCGCCGTCCGGCACGCCCCGCAGCGGGGCGCTTCCGCGGCGAACCCCGCGGGCGTGCTCCGCATTCTGCAAAGTTCCCTGCTCTTCGGCGCGATCGTGATCCTGCTCGCCTTTTCTTTCTGCATCGGGCTGAAATTCTACACGCCCCTCGGCAGGGCTTCGGAATCCTGCGGGGTGTTTTACTTCCTCTTCGAAGGCTGGAACGACGTCGCCGCGGCGTTGGATCTGTACGCCTCCTCCGGCGCGCCCGTCTATGCGGAAACGGCGTTCGCCCTGTACGCGCCGCAGATCGTCATCTTCATCGTATACCTCGCAAACATAACGGTCTGCGTCGTTTACGCCGCGGTCGCGGCGACAAAGTTCGCAAAGAACGTCGCAAAGGGGAGCGCGGATATGGCGAAATTCCTGCTCCCGCCCGTCGTCAGCAGTTTCGTCGCCGTAACGGCGCCCCGCCTGCTGTACAGCATGTCCTCCGCGGCGGAACTCACGGCGTCGCTCAACGGCGCGGCGATCGCGGAGATCGTCGTCGTGGCGGCGTTTGCCGCCGCCGCAATCGTGTTCGAATGCATTCTGAACGGCAAAGCCGTCTGTTCGCGGCTTCATAAGATCATCCCGCTCGGGATCTCCGCCGTTCTGCTCGCCGTCGTGTTCGCCGCGCTCGGCGGCAGGTTCTTATCGGCGGTGTCTTCCGCGTCGTCCTCGGCTTCTGCCGGCGTGTTCATCTGCGACTGTCTGCGGAATTTCGGTACCGTGCGCGATCTTTCGCCGCTGCAGCTTACCGCCGTCGGGATGTGTTATACGGAATATATCCTTCTGCTCGTCTTCGTCGCGGCGGCGGCAGTCGCGCTGTTTTTCCTGCTGAAGGCGGTTTCCGACGCGCGCGCCAAAGACTATTCCGTCCTCTATGTATCGCTCGCCGCGGCGGCGTCCTTCGTCTTTCTCATCGGGGCGGCGGTGCTGAAAAGCACGCTCAACGCGCTGCCCTCCGATTCCGAAGGCGTCGTCGGCGCGTCCCTTTCCGTGGGGGCGGCGCCCATCCTCGCGTTTGTCTTTTCCGCCTTCGCCCTCGCGGCGGCGATCGCCGCGGCGGTTCTCGGCGGCAGGCGCTCCAAAAAAGCGCCCGCTTATGTTTATCCCCTCGGCGGATACGCGGAAAAAGACCGCCCCGCCGACCCCGCGCGCCTTTACAACCCGCCGCAGGGGGACGCCGGTTCGAAACCGAATCCCGATCCCGCGGAGGCGGAGATCGCGCCTTCCGCAACGGAAGGGGATCGGGAATAAATCTAAAATATTTCAGTCAGGAGGTTTATGCACTATGAAAAGAATGAAATTCGCAAGCGTCGCCGCCGCCTTTATTCTGGCGGGGGTCGCCGCGCTGGGTTCGGGGTGCGCCGCCAATTCCGGCAAATTAAGCGACCCGCAGGACGACGTTAAACTGTCCTCCTACGAGATCACCGCCCTCCGCGGCTATACGCCTTCTTCCGTCGATCGGTTCGGCGTCGTCCTCGCCGCGGATGCGGAGCGCTTTGCGCTCTATTCCACGCAGACGGGGCGTCTTTTCACGGAAGAACAGCCCTTCACGAAACTCGCAGACGGGCTTTACGCCGTCGACAGGGGGGAGGTTACCGCATTTTACGGCGGGGCGGGGGAAATCGCCACGGTTAACGACAAAACGACGTATTCCGGCTCCAACCCCGTATACGTTTCGGACGGCAGGATGATCTACGTCGACGCCGGCGGGGCGGGATATTGCACGGAAAGTTCGCTCGATCCCGTCCTCGTCGATCCCGACCCTTCTTTCCCGCTGAAAGACTGCTATATGCAGGAGGAAGCCTCCGGCATCTATTCCGTTTTCGATAAAAAAGGAAAGTTCCTGCGCACCGTATCTCTCAGTCAGGCGTTCGGCGGCATCGACATCGGCGGCACAGCCTTATGGTGCCTGAAAAACAAGATCTACACGCAGTATTACGTTCCCGTGGCGGAGGGGGAAAAGGATTTCGATTTTTATCTTCCCTTAGACGGCGTCGTCAAAGCGAAACTCATCACGAAATCCTACGACGTCCGCTCCGGCAAGATCTCGGAATATAACGACGTAAATTATATCGTCGGCGGCAACGCGGTCTATCCGCCCTACGCCGATAACTACGTTTTCCTTTCCTGCATGCCCATCGTCGACAAACAACTGACGGAAAGCGGTTCTTCCGACGGCGTTTTGCAGTGTTTCAACGAAAACGTGCAGCTCCATACCGACGTGCAGTCGCTGCTGCCCGAAGCCGGCGACGCGCTTTACGACGGCGATTACCTCATCCTCACCGGCGGTTCTTCGGCGTCCGCGCCGATGGCGCTTTTCCGCAAAGGCAAGGCGCTCTCCGTCGTCTACGGCGGTCGTTATATCGGCAGCGGCATCGTGGAGAAAAACGGGAATTACTACGCGGCGGAAGGCGAACTGCTGCTGTCCGCGGCGGACGAAAGGCAGTTCTACGCCGCCGGCAGAACGGTTTCCGGCGACAATCTGCTCTATTACACCACGGAAGAAAACGGCGTTACTTCCATCTGCGTTTATTCCCTCGACAAAGAGGAAGTCTTGTCCTCGGAAACGCTGTTTGAAGGCGACCCCGTCGGCACGAGCGGGCTTTCGCGCTACTACGTTGTGGAAAACGCCGGCGGCGGTTACACGCTGCGCAACGAATACTTCAACTTTGCGATCTTCACCATTCCCGATTACACGGGCAGCCTCGAACTCGTGCACTGCCGCACGGAAACCGGCTATATCCAGATCGCTTCCGTCTTTTCGGAAGGCGCGCAGAAAAATTATCTCTTCCGCGCCAACAACCTGCCGCGTTCGTACAGCGCGTCTTTGCTGTAAGCGTTGACAAAAAGCCGTTTTTCGCGTATACTGTAACCGTTCGGCTTGCTGCGCCGTTCAAGGAGAAGCACATGACTTGGGTTTACATCTGGCTGGGCGTGGTCGCGCTCAGCATCATCATCGAATTCATAACCACGGATCTCGTTTCGGTGTGGTTCATCGCCGGCGGGCTGCTCGCCATGGGGCTCGCCCTCGCGGGCGTGGACCTCGTTTGGCAGCTCGCGGCGTTCATCGCCCTTTCGGCGATCCTCCTCGCGCTGTGCAGAAAGCCGCTTAAAAAGATCCTCGGCGGCGCAAAAGTGCGCACCAACGCCGATTCGCTCATCGGCAGGGAATTCGTTCTGCTCACGCCCATCGCCTTTAACGCGGCGGGCAGCGTGAAGTCGGGGGACGTGGTGTGGACGGCGGATACCGAAACCGACGGCGCGGAGATCGCCGCGGGGGAAAAGGTGCGCGTCGTCAAAATCGCGGGCAACCGCCTGATCGTGGAAAGGGCGGAAAACCAAGACCGCGTTCCGGAGAAATAAAAGGAGAATTTTATGGGAGCAGTTGAAATCATTTTGATCGTCCTCGCGGCGGTGGTGTTCATCGTCGTCATCAGTTCCATCCGCGTGGTCAGGCAGTCGACGGCGGTCGTCGTGGAGCGGCTGGGAAAATTCCGCAAGATCCTCGATACCGGCATCCATTTCGTATGGCCCTTCTTTGAAAAAGCGAGCAAGCCCATTTCCCTGAAAGAGCGGGTGGCGGACTTCGCGCCCCAGCCGGTCATCACCAAGGACAACGTAACCATGCAGATCGACACCGTCGTGTACTTTCAGGTAACCGACGCGAAACTGTTCACCTACGGGGTGGAGGACCCCATCCGCGCCATCGAAAACCTCACGGCGACGACGCTGAGAAACCTCGTCGGCGAACTGGAACTCGACGGCACGCTGACTTCCCGCGATACCGTCAATTCCAAAATGCGCGTCATCTTAGACGAGGCGACCGATCCGTGGGGCATCAAGATCAACCGCGTGGAACTGAAAAACATCCTCCCGCCCAAGGACATCCAGAACGCCATGGAAAAGCAGATGCGCGCCGAGCGCGAACGCCGCGAGGCGATTTTGAAAGCGGAAGGCGAAAAGCGCTCCAACATCCTCGTGGCGGAAGGGGAAAAGGAGGCGCTGATCCTGCGGGCGGAGGCGAAGAAAGCCGCCGTCATCGCCGAGGCGGAAGGCACGGCGACGGCGATCAAAATGATCAACGACGCCAACCCCAACGCGGCGTATCTCACCCTGCAGGGCTACGAGGCGCTCAAATCCGTCGCCAACGGCAAGAGCACGAAACTCGTCATCCCCAGCGAGATCCAGAACGTGGCGGGGCTGTTCGCCAGTCTGAAAGAAGTCGTCGCCGATCCCGCGCAGAAAAGCGAATAAAAAAACACCGCTACGAAAAGCGCGCCGCGGCGCGCTTTTCCTCGTTACGAAGGAGAAATTTTATGCTGCAATTCAAACAACTGACCGACCCGCTGGAAATCAAGGACTATATTTTGCAGTCGAAAAGCGGTTTTGCGGATTTTTCCCTCGGCTTCCTCTATATGTGGCGGGCGAGTTATAAATTCTATTACGCCGTCGCGGATGAAACCCTCGTGATGGGCGGCGGATACGACGACGGCGATTTCGCCTACTTTTACCCCGTCGGCAAAAACGTGAACGGCGCGCTCGATCTCATCGAAAAGGACGCGCAAAACCGCAAGGGGCTGCGCTTTATGTGCCTTGACGACGAAACCGCCGCCCTTTTATGCAACCGCTACGAAAACGCCGCCGTAACTTCCGACAGGCGGTGGAGCGATTATATCTACAACGCGGAGGATCTGAAATACTTCCGCGGAAAAAAATACGCCGGTCAAAGAAACCACATCAACAAGTTTTTAAAAACCTTCGGCGGCTATACGTTCAAAAAGATCGAAAAAGAGGATCTCCCCGCCGTGCTGGATTTTTACGAACGATTCGCCGCAACGCGTTCTTTCGGCCGTTCGGCGAAACGGGAATTTGAAAACAGCGTGGATCTCACGCGGAATATGTTCCGCTACAATTGTTTCGGCGGCTGCATCCTTGTAAACGGCGCCGTCGCCGCCGTCGCCGTCGGCGAACGGGTGGGGGATACGGTGGTGGAGCACATCGAAAAGGGGCTGCTCGATTATCCCGGGATCTATCAGGTGATGCTGTCGGAATTCGCCAAAAATTTCGCCGAAGGCGCGAAATACATCAACCGCGAGGACGATTCCGGCGACGAAGGTCTGCGCACTTCCAAACTGCAATACCACCCCGTGCTCGTCAAGAACAAAAACTATCTCGTCGTCAACTGTCTGTTTAAAAAAATAAAGCCCCCCGTCGTCATCATGGGGGAGGGCGTGATTTTAAGCGATTTGACGGCGGAGGACAAGGAGGCGTTTTACCGCCTTTACACCGACGAGGAAAACAACCGCTACTGGGGTTACGATTACCGCGAGGATCTGGGCGACGCCGCGCCCACGCCCGATTACTTTTTTTCCTTTCAGCAGTCCCTCAAAGACCGCTGCGAAGAGTATTCCCTCGCCGTGCGGCACGGCGGCGCGCTCGTGGGGGAAGCGGTGTTCCACAATTTCGATTTCCACGGCGGGGTGGAGATCGGCATCCGCATTCTGAAAAGCGAACAGAAAAAAGGCTTTGCGAAAGCGGGGCTTGCCGCCATGATCCGTTACGCCAAAGATATTTTGGGCGTAAGCGCCGTCAGGGCGAAATGTTTTAAGGAAAACGCCCCGTCGAAAGCCGCCCTGCTCGCCGCGGGGATGAAGAAAACCGGCGCGGACGATACCTATTACTATTTTACGGCGTGAACGGCGCAAAAAGACGGCGTTTTTTTCCGCGCCCCGCGCGGGGCGCGACGGATTTTTACGCGTTGAACGGGGGCGCGGGCGTCTGCCCGCGCCCCCGCAAAACAAAAGAGGGAATGAAGAGGATGCTTTCCGTTTTACATCGCGCTCTTTTCCGGCAGGTTGCCCGCGCGGTAAAAATCCACGTAATCGGAAATCGCCTTCGCCACGGTTTCCGCCATGCGGTAGATCAAACTCAGCCGCGTGAGGTTGAAAAGCTGGTAGTTTTTGAAAGATTTCACCGCCACCACGCCCACGATGCTCACGTCCCCGATCTCGCAAAGATTCTTGTCTACGCCGAGCCCGGGTTTCAGCCCCTTGTCCGTCGTCTTGATGAGCCCCACGTCCCCCGCCTCGCCCACGGCGGCGTCCACGGCGATGACCATGGATTTAGGATGCAGCTGCTTTAAGTACCGTTTCACGTATTCCACTTCCTTGGAGGTGATCGGCTGGTTGAGCGTGCCGTAAATATACGCCCCCGCGTTGCGCTGGCGCAAAAACGTGCCGACAAGCGGCCCCAGACTGTCGCCCACCACCAGATCGCTGCCCACGCATACGACGATAGGGGCGGCGTTTTCCCGATTGTATTCTTTCAGCGCCTGCACCACGCCCTCGGCGGCGTAGTTGTTGAATACGTTGAACGTGTATGTTTTCATCGCTTTTTCCTCCGCGCTTTGATGATTGCCGCAAACGCCCTTTTCTATACCGGAAAAATCGTTGAATTTATATTTTATTTGTGGTAATATTTAAAAGGACGGGTTTTGCCCGCCGAGGAGAAGTCATGTTCAACGCCCTGCTCGCGTCCGGCGCCGCGGTAAACGCCGCCGTCATCGGCATCATTGCCGTTTTCGCCCTGTTCGGTTTCGTCAAGGGTTTTGCTTCCATGCTCTTAAAATTCCTTGCGGGGCTCGTCAGTCTGATCCTCGCGCTCGTTTTATGCGGCAGGTGCGCCGACGTGCTGAACAACCTTTTTTCTCTGACAGACGCGCTGGCGGAAAAACTCGCCGTTTCTCTGCCGAACGTGTTCGGCGCGGAACTGACGGCGCTGCCCGTTTCCGCCTTCACCGAAGGCACGGCGGAAGGCGCCCCGCTGCCGAAATTCGTCGTCAACCTGCTCTTAAAACTCGCCGGAGACGGCTCCGTTCCCGCCGAAACCGCCGTCATAGACGTGCTCGCGCCGGCGTTCGCCTACTATATTTCCGCCGTCATCGGCTTTTTCGTAACCTATATCCTTTTGCGCATTTTGTTCTTTTTGCTGTCAAGGCTGTTTAAGAACGTCAACAATATCCCCCTTCTGGGGGCGGCAAACCGCCTTCTGGGCTTCGCGCTCGGCGCGGTGCAGGGTTTTCTCGCCGTCTATGTTCTGCTGTCTTTGATCGGCGTTCTGCCCTTCGCTTTTTTGGACGGGTTCAAAGACCTGCTCTCCTCCTCGGCGGTGGCGAGCGGCATCATGAACATCAACGTGTTCGGCATCATTTTAGGTTCGGTCAACCCCCTCGATTACATCGCGGGCGGAACGGCGTGAATCTGTCGGAAAATCGGTACGCGCGGCGCGGAAATCTTCCGCGCCGCTTTTTTTCCTTCGGGGTTGCTTTTTCAAAAAGTATACTTTTCCTGAAAAAGCAATCATAATATTTTTACGCCGCGATAACGCCGATCGCGGCGTTTTTTCGTGCAACCGTAATCGTTCAGTAAAAGTATGCTATACTGGAAATAAGGGGGGAATCATGAAAAAAGCAAATTCGGTTTTTTGCGGCGTTCTGTTCGCGGCGCTGCTGTGCTTTGCCTCTCTTGCGGCGGCCTGTGCGGAATACGCCGTGGGGTATAATGCGGATATGGGCGTTCCCTCGGGCGCCGGCGCCGTAAAGCATACTGCGATAGAAGAATTTTACGACCTTGCCGACGTTCTGAACGAAGGGCAGGAAACGCCCG
>CALVUL010000056.1 GCA_944363555.1 uncultured Clostridia bacterium | reverse complement strand
CACTGAGCCATTCCCGCATCAAATATATAAAACGAAACTGGTGGGAACTACAGGGCTCGAACCTGTGACCCCCTGCTTGTAAGGCAGATGCTCTCCCAACTGAGCTAAGCTCCCGCCCGCCGCATCGTTCATTGCTCAACTACTATACCAAATAATCGGAAAATAAGCAAGTGTTTTTAAGGGGGTTTTTTAATTTTTTAAAAATTTTTCCGTCGGTTTTTTCGGAAGCGTTTTCGATTTTACGCCGATTTAACCTTATCCGTTTATAATATCGGTATGCGGGGAAGAAAACGGATGTGAATTTTACCGCGAAAAAAAGAAAAGTTCAAGTTTTTAAAAAAAGGTCTTGCCAAGGCGGCGATTATATATTATAATAAAATGGATATAATTTTATCGGCTGAATCGCGCGCGGGCAAAAAGCACGCCTGTAAAAACGGCTCTCGCGCGGATAAGGTTAAAACGGTGCGGTTATGAATGAAACGATCCATTCCATTCTGGAAGCGGAAGAAAAAGCCGAGCGGATCATAAACGACGCTTCGGAAAAGGGAAAAGCCGTCATGCTCCGCGGCGAGGAGGATGCCGAACGGCTGAAAGAACAAGCCGTCGGCGAATTCAACGCCGAACGGAAAGAAGCGATCGCCGCGGCGGAGAAAAAGGCGGAGCGTATCTACGCCGAACTGCTGGCGGAAGGCGAAAGCGAGGCGCGTGCGCTGATCGATTCCTGTCGGGATAAAACGGAAAAAACGGCGGACGATATCGTAGGGAGGATATTCGGCAAATGATCGTCAGAATGTCCAAAATGCGGATGACCGCCATGCTTTCCGAACGCGAAAAACTCCTTGACGCCCTGCATAAAACGCAGATGGTCGAATTGAGGGAAACGCCGGCGGAAGAGGGGGATATTTTCTGCGTTGCGGACGAGAATCTGAAAAACAAAATCAAAGATAAATACGAGCGGACGCTGAGGTGCATCGAATTTATCGAAAAGCAGATGGAAAGCGCCAAAAAGCAGCCGTATTATCCCAAAGAAAATACGGGGCTCGGCAACGATATACTCATCGGCTACGACGATTTTATGAGCACGCCCGGTAACGAGGTGGAACTTTTCAGCATCATCGGAAAAACGGAAGAGTACACCTTGCAACTGGCAAAAGTGCGCGCCGAACGTGCGCGCCTTGAAACGCTCATGGCGCAACTTGCGCCTTATCTCGGCGTCGGCGAAAAATTTTCCGATTTTTCCGATACGGAATACACGCGCTGCGCGTTCGGGCTGCTGCCCGATTCCGCGTTGCCCGCCTTCAAAGCGTATATCGAAGAAAAGCCGCTTACGGAATTCGTTGTCTTTACAAAGGGCAGAATGTGCGCCGTTTCCGCGGTTTCCCATCTGTCGGAGGCGGAAGAAGTATTCAAAAAACTCGGCGAACTTTCGTTTGTGAAATGCCCGTTTACGTATTCCGCGACGGCGGAGGAAAAGATCGAGGAACTTACCCGCGCCTTAGCGCGATGCGATGAAAAGGAACGGGAAGTGAACCGCGAGACATGCGGAAAAAGCGCGTATCTGCGGAATCTGAAGATCCTTTCCGATTACTACGCGTTGCAATCGGAAAAGATCGCCGCGGCGGAGAAATTCACGGGCACGAAATGCACTTTCACGCTGAGCGGCTATCTTCCGGAAGAAGAAGTGCCGCACGTCAAAAACGCGGTGTACGACGTTACGGACGCGGTTTTTATGGAATTTACGGCGCCTTCCGAAGAAGATACGCCGCCTACTTTGCTGAAAAACCGCGGGCCGGCGAAAACCGCGGAATTCGTTACGAACATGTATTCCGCGCCCGATTACAAAGAATTCGATCCGAACGGGTTCGTATTCGTATTTTTCATGATATTTTTCGGGCTGATCATGGCGGATATCGGCTACGGCGCGCTTTTATTGATCGGCGGCGCGGTGTTGCTGACGCGCCTGAAAATCGATAACGGTTTCAAAAAACTCGTCTATATCATCACATACGGCGGGGCGTTCACGATCCTCTTCGGCGCGCTGTTCGGGTCGCTGTTCGGCTTTACCGTATATCGGGGCGTTCTGCCCGACCCGACGGCGGGGCGGACAAACGTTCTCGTCGTCTTGCTGGGCTGTATGGCGCTCGGTTTGCTGCAGATCACCGTCGGCTATATTTTGAAAGCCGTAAACAGTTTCCGCCAAGGCGCGATCGCGGACGGGATCTTCGACGGTCTGACGTGGGTACTCTTCGACATCGGTCTGTTTTTCGCCGTTTTCAATTTCATTACGGATTATTTCGATATTCCCGTGGCGGCGGATGTGAAAGGTTTCTTTGACGCGATGACGATGCCCGGCGTCGTCATGCTGGGGACGGGGCTTCTCGTAGCGGTGTTCACGGCAGGCAGGAAGGAAAAACTGATCGGAAAGTTCACGAAGGGGTTCGGCGCGGTGTACGGCATCATAAATCTGCTTTCCGACGTGCTCAGTTACGCGCGGCTTTTCGGGCTGATGCTGTCGGGCATGATCATCGCCCAGCAGTTCAACGCTATGGGAACGAATATCCTTGCCGGCGGCGGGATCGGCTATGTGTTCGGACCGCTGGTGATGCTCGTCGGGCACGCGTTCAACATCGCCATGGGCGTTTTGGGCGCGTACATCCACGATTGCCGGTTGCAGTACATCGAGTTCTTTTCCAAATTCTACACGGGCGAAGGCGAATTGTTTACGCCTCTCGGTTCGCGTTTCCAATATGTTCGTCTGACAAAATAAAAAGAAATTTTCGGAGGAAATTTTTATGAGTGGTCAAGTGATTGCAATTCTCGGGCTGGCGCTCTGCGCAGGGCTTTGCGGCATCGGTTCGGCAGTCGGTCTGTTCAAGACCGGTTCCGCCGCCGCGGGGGTGCTGGCGGAGGACGCAAAGAAGTTCAGTAAAGTGATGGTCCTCGTTTTGCTGCCGGCAACGCAGGGGATCTACGGATTCGTCATGGCGCTCGTCGGGCAGGGATCGGTGGATGTCGGTATGTCCGTCGCGCAGGGCTGGGCGGTATTCGCGGCGGCAATGCCGCTTGCCATCACCGGTCTCGTATCGGCGATTTATCAAGGAAAAACGTCGGTAAGCTGTATCTATGCGGTGGCGAAAGACGAAAAACTCGCTGGCAAACTGATCATGTTCCCCGCGATGGTGGAAACCTACGCGATCTTCGGTTTCGTCATCTCGCTGCTGTTTACGCTTTCGTTGTAAGTGATTATGGAAGGGAAAGAGGCGATCATCGCCAGAATTCTGGGCGATGCGGAAAAACGCGCCGAAACGATCCTGTCCGAGGCGGAAAACAACGCCGCGGCGAGTCTCGGCGACGCCCGCGAATGGGCGGAACGTTATAAAAAAGCACAGCGCGCTCTGTTGGAAAAGGAAACGGAAAGCGTCGTTTCCGGCAGGGAAATCGTTGCGGGGCTCGACTGCCGCAAAGTCATACTCCGCGCGAAACGGGAAGTCATCGACGGGGTGTTTTCCCGCGCTCTCGAAAAGGCGCTGAATTTCGGAAAGGAGCGGTATCTCGCCGTCGTCGAGCGCCTGATCGGGGAAAATGCGGAAAAGGGCGACGTCGTGTTTCTGGCGAAGAGCGCGCCCTTCGGCGAAGACGAACTGATGGCGCTGCCCGTCGTGAAAGCGCTCGGTCTGCAATTCGGCGGGAGAGGCGATTTCGACGGCGGCGTATATCTTACGAACGGCGCGTGCGATAAAGATCTTTCTTTTCGGTCGATCGTCGCCGAACGCAAAGAAGAACTCGAAACCGTTGTCGCGGCGTCTGTTTTCGCGCGAACGTAAGGGGCGGATATGACGAACGTGATTTACGCGAACGCGCGGGCGGTTTCGTCCATGCGCTCGCTTTTGGGGATCGACAGGCTTTTCCGCATGGCGGACGCCGGCGCGAACGGGGCGCTGAAAATTCTTGCGGAAGTCAATTTCGGGGAAGGCGTCGCTGCGGACGCGCTCGGATACGAAACGCTCGTGAATGCGGAGGAAAAAAAGCTGATCGCCTTTATCAAGGAGGCGGCGCCGAGCGAAAAACTCATGCGATTTTTTCTTGCGCCGAACGATTATCACAACGCGGAAGCGGCGATGCGGGCAAAATATCTGAAAACGGATATTTCGCCGATGCTGACGGAAGAAGGGCTTTATTCCGCGGAAACGCTGCGGGAAAAAATCTTCGCCGACGAGTACGGCGGATTTCCGAAACCCCTTGCGGAGGCGCTGCAAAAAGCCGACGTTTTGTTCGTTGCGAAAAAGGCGGACGGTAGAACGGTTTCCGCATTGTTCAAAAAGGCGCTTTATGCCGATTTGTTCGAACTTTCTTCATCCGATAAACTCTTGAAAACCGTTTATCGCGTGAAAGCGGACGCCGCGGATATCGCCGTAGCGTTCCGTTCCCGTTCCTTCGCTTCGGCAAAAGAACAGTTCGTTGCGGGCGGCTCGCTGAGCGGGGAAGAGTTGCGCCTGCTTTGCGAGGAATCGCCGGAAGTCATCAGGGAAAAATTCCGTTATTCCGACGCGCGCGATCTGATTTTCGCCGCCGCGGAGGATTTTTCCGAAGGCAGGCCGCTTGCGGATTTCGAACGGATCGCCGACGGCTGCGCGCTGAAATTTCTGAAAAAAGAAAAGTACGACGACGGCGGGTGCCGTCCGTTTCTGATGTATTGTTATTATAAGTACGCGGAACTTTTAAACGTACGCATCGTCATGTCGTCTTTGAATAACGGCTTGGCGGGCGACGCGATCAAAGCGCGGCTGAGGGAGACGTATGAAGGGTAAAACGGCGATCATCGGCGACGGGGACAGCGTTCTTGCGTTCCGTGCCGTCGGCATGGACGCCTACGGGGCGGATCATCCCGAAAAAGCGAGAAATCTTCTGAAAAAACTCGCAAAAACCTATCATATCATATTGATCACGGACGTATTGGCAAAGGAGATCGACGATACGCTGGCGCAGTATGCCTCCGCGGCGTATCCCGTCATCATCCCCGTACCGTCGGGCAGCGGCGGCAACGGGTACGGCGACGCCGTGCTCAGGCGGGCGTGCGAAAAGGCGCTCGGCGTGGATATTCTTTCCCGCGGGGATAAAAAGGATCATTGAAAAGGCTGTTTCAACGGAGAAAATTATGCAAGGTAAAATCGTAAAGGTTTCCGGTCCGCTGATCGTGGCGGAAAATATGGCGGACAGCAGGATGTACGACGTCGTCCGCGTAAGCGATAAAAAACTGATCGGCGAGATCATCGAACTCAGGGGAGACAAGGCGTCCATACAGGTTTACGAAGAAACTTCGGGGCTCGGTCCGGGCGAAGCCGTGGAGAGCACGGGCGCGCCGCTTTCCGTAGAACTCGCGCCGGGGCTCATCGGCGGGATCTTCGACGGCATCCAGCGCCCTCTGACCGGCATCTACGCGGAATACGGAGACAGGATCACGCGGGGGATTTCCGTAGACAATCTCGACCGCGAAAAAAAGTGGGATTTCGTTCCCGCCGCGACGGTCGGAGAAGAAGTTTGTGCGGGCGATATCCTCGGTTCCGTGCAGGAAACCGCCGTCGTTTCCCATAAGATCATGGTGCCGTACGGGCTGAAAGGCAAAGTCAAATCGATTTCAAGCGGGGCGTTTACCATTACCGAAACGATCGCCGTTCTCGAAACGGACGCGGGAGAAAAGGAAGTGGCGATGCTGCAGCGCTGGCCTGTCAGAAAGGGCAGACCGTATAAGGAAAAAAAGTCCCCGTCCATGCCGATGATCACGGGGCAGCGCGTCATCGACACGCTTTTTCCCATTGCAAAGGGAGGCGTTGCCGCCGTCCCGGGGCCGTTCGGCAGCGGAAAAACCGTCGTGCAGCATCAGCTCGCCAAGTGGGCGGATGCCGACATCATCGTCTATATCGGCTGCGGGGAACGCGGTAACGAGATGACGGACGTTCTGAACGAATTTCCCGCGCTGAAAGATCCGAAAACCGGCGAACCGCTGATGAAACGCACGGTGCTCATCGCCAACACGTCGGATATGCCCGTCGCCGCGCGCGAAGCGTCGATCTATACGGGAATCACCATCGCGGAATATTTCCGCGACATGGGGATGAACGTGGCGATCATGGCGGATTCCACTTCACGCTGGGCGGAAGCGCTGCGCGAAATGAGCGGCAGGCTGGAAGAGATGCCCGGCGAGGAAGGGTATCCCGCGTATCTTTCCGGCAGGCTTGCGGAATTTTACGAGCGTGCCGGCGTCGTGAAAGTCCTCGGCGGCGACGACAGGGAAGGTTCCGTTACCGCCATCGGCGCGGTTTCTCCGGCGGGGGGCGATCTTTCCGAACCGGTCGCGCAGGCGACGCTGAGGATCGTCAAGGTTTTCTGGGGGCTTTCCTCTTCCTTGGCGTACAGAAGGCATTTTCCCGCGATCGACTGGCTGATCAGTTATTCGCTGTACGCGGATAAACTTGCGGATTGGTACGTTAAAAACGCCTCTGCGGATTTCATCCGGCTGCGGGCTTTCGCCATGCAGATCTTGCAGGAAGAGGCGGAACTCGACGAAATCGTGCGGCTCGTCGGCGCGGATGCGCTGTCCTATAAAGACCGCCTGACGCTGGAAACCGCAAAATCCATTCGTGAAGATTATCTGCATCAGAACGCTTTCCACGAAACGGATACCTATACTTCCATAGAAAAACAATGCGGCATGCTCAGGCTGATATACGATTTTCACCGTCTCGCCATCGATGCGATCAACCGCGGTGCGGATTTCAACGCCTTGCTGACGCTGCCCGTGCGGGAAAAAATCGGAAGGGCGAAATATATCGAGGAAAAAAACCTTTCCGAACTCGCCACGATCGCAAAGGAAATCAAGGAACAGGTGAAATCTCTCGACGGAGGGGAAGACAATGTTTAAAGAATATAAGACGATCAAAGAGGTCGTCGGCCCGCTGATGCTCGTCGAGGGCGTCGAAGGCGTGAAATACAACGAACTCGTCGAGATCATCCAGAAAAACGGCGAGGTGCGCCGCGGCAGAGTGCTGGAAATCGATCGGGATAAAGCCCTCGTGCAGCTTTTCGAAAGTTCGCACGGGCTGCAGATCTCCACGAGCAAGGCGAAATTTCTGGGGCGAAGCATGGAACTTTCCGTATCGGAAGATATGCTCGGCAGGGTGTTTGACGGTATGGGGAATCCAAAAGACGGAGGCGCGCCCGTCATCCCCGTAAAACGAATGGATATCAACGGCGAGCCGATCAATCCCGCCGCGCGCGATTATCCGAACGAATTCATTCAGACGGGGATTTCCGCGATCGACGGTTTAAATACCCTCGTGCGCGGTCAGAAACTGCCCGTTTTCAGTATGAGCGGGCTGCCGCACGCACAACTTGCCGCGCAGATCGCGCGGCAGGCGCGCGTGCTGAAAAGCGATGAAAAATTCGCCGTGGTGTTTGCGGCGGTCGGGATAACTTACGAAGAAGCCGATTATTTCGTGCAGGATTTCAAGAGAACGGGCGCGATCTCCCGCACGGTGCTTTTTACCAACCTTGCGGACGATCCCGCGATCGAACGCATCGCCACGCCGAAAATGGCGCTTACCGCGGCGGAATATCTCGCGTACGATCTCGGCATGCACGTGCTGGTGATCATCACCGATATTACCAATTACTGCGAAGCGTTGCGCGAAGTTTCCGCGGCGCGGAAGGAAGTGCCGGGCAGGCGCGGGTATCCGGGCTATCTGTATACCGATCTCGCCTCGATCTACGAGCGCGCCGGCAGGATCAGGGGCAAGAGCGGTTCGATCACGCAGATCCCCATTCTGACGATGCCGGAAGACGATAAAACCCACCCGATCCCCGATCTTACGGGATACATCACGGAAGGGCAGATCATTCTTTCGCGCGAACTGTACAAAAAAGGGATCAATCCTCCCATCGACGTGCTGCCTTCTCTTTCCCGACTGAAAGACAAGGGGATCGGCGCGGGCAAGACGCGGGAGGATCATGCGGATACGATGAACCAGTTGTTTTCCGCTTATGCGCGGGGAAAAGAGGCGAAGGAACTCGCCGCCATTTTAGGCGACGCCGCCCTTACGGATATCGACAAACTGTACGCGGGATTCGCGGAGAGTTTTGAAAAACAGTACGTTTCGCAGGGGTTTGATAAAAACAGGACGATCGAAGAAACTCTCGATACGGGCTGGCAGCTTTTGAAGATCCTCCCGAGAGGAGAATTAAAGCGCATCAAAACGGAACTGATCGAGAAATACCTCGGTAGCGGATACGGAGAAAAGAATTGACGAGATTGAACGTGAATCCCACGCGGATGGAGCTGAAAAAACTCAAAGCGCGGTTGAAAACGGCGCAGCGCGGGCATAAACTGTTAAAGGATAAGACGGACGAAATGGTGCGGCGTTTCTCCGCGATCGTGCGGGAAACCAAGCGTCTGCGCGACGAAACGGAACGCGATGTCGAAAATGTGCTGCGCCGCTTTTCCCTTGCCCGCGGACTGATGAAACGCGCGGACATCGAACTGGCTTTTTCCATTCCGTCCGTTTCCGTCGATCTGGATTGCTCCACAAAAAGCATTATGAACGTCGAGGTGCCGAAATTCACTTTGTCGGAAAGAGGCAGTGCGGCGGAACTTCCTTATTCGTATGTGGATGTTACCAGCGAGGCGGATTACGCCGTCATCCTTGCGGGGCAGGCGCTCGCCAAACTCATACGGCTTGCGGAACTCGAAAAGACGACGATGATGCTCGCGGAAGAGATCGATAAAAGCAAACGCAGGGTAAATGCGCTCGAATACGTGATGATCCCGAATATCGAAGAAACGATACGTTATATCTCGATGAAACTCGACGAAAACGAACGATCGGGACTGACGCGCCTGATGAAAGTTAAGGACATGATCGCCGAACGGAACGGTTGATAAAAACGATGAAGAATACAAACATTTTAATTATCGGCGCGGGGCCCGCCGGGATCTTTACCGCGCTGGAACTTTTAAGCAGAAACTATCGGGGCAGAATAACCGTCGTCGAAAAGGGCGCGCCTATCGAAAAAAGATCCTGCCCGAAAGCAAAGACGGGCAGGTGCGTAAATTGCAAAAACTGCCATATCACCACCGGCTTTTCCGGCGCGGGCGCGTTTTCCGACGGAAAACTGTCGCTTTCTTCCGACGTCGGGGGCGATCTGCCGGAACTGCTCGGGCACGAAAAGGTGCAGGCGCTCATCGATTATACCGATAAAATTTATCTCTCTTTCGGCGCGGAACCGAAAGTGGAGGGAATATCCGATTCGGAAAAGATCAAGGAAATCCGCAAAAAGGCCATTCAGGCGAATCTGAAACTCGTCGACTGCCCGATACGGCATCTCGGTACGGAAAAGGCGCAGCAAATTTATCTCGCCATCGAAAATCGGCTTAAAGACAGCGGCGTGGAATTGATTTTTTCCGCCGACGCGCTCGATCTGATCGTGGAAAACGGCGTTTGCAGCGGCGCGCTGATCCGCGGCGAAAACGGGGATTTTTCCGTCAGGGCGGACGCCGTGATCGTCGCCACGGGAAGAAGAGGGGCGGACTGGTTGAACGAGATGTGCCGTAAACACGGCATAAATCATGAGGCTGGCACTGTCGATATCGGCGTCCGTGCGGAAGTTCGAAACGAAGTGATGGAGGATGTCAACAATATCCTTTACGAATCCAAACTCATCGGCTATCCCAAGCCTTTTAAGAACAAAGTGCGCACGTTCTGCCAGAACCCGGGCGGTTTCGTCAGTCAGGAAAATTACGACAACGCGCTTGCCGTCGTGAACGGTCATTCCTATAAGGAAAGGAAATCCGAAAACACGAATCTGGCGATTTTATGTTCCAATCATTTTCAGGATCCCTTCGACCGCCCCATCGAATACGCGAAAAAAGTCGGGGAACTGACGAATATGCTCGGGAACGGGCGTATCCTCGTGCAGCGGCTCGGCGATATTCGGGACGGCAAACGCAGTTGGCAGGAAGATCTGATGCGTTCCAACGTCAAGCCTACGCTTGCCGATGCCGTCGCGGGGGATATCACTTCCGCGATGCCCTATCGTTCGATGATCTCCATTCTGAATTTTATCGACGAAGTGGATACCGTCGTACCGGGGTTTGCCAGTGCGGAAACGCTGCTTTATTCGCCGGAACTCAAATTTTACAGCAATAAGGTTTCGATGAATACCGATCTCGAAACGAACGTGAAAAACCTCTACTGTCTCGGCGATTCTTCCGGCTGGACGAGAGGATTGATGATGGCGTCCGTCATGGGCGTTCATATGGCGAGAAAATTATATTAAGGCAAAGGAGAATGTTATGAAAAAGTACATCGGCGTGGATATCGGCGGGATGAGCGTTAAGATCGGTCTTGTCAATGAAAACGGCAATATTTTGGATAAAAAAGTCGTCAAGACCGAAGGCGATGCGGACAGCGTGATCGATACCCTCGGAAACGCGCTCAAAGCGTTTTTAAAAATCAACGGTCTCACGGCGGAGGATATCGTCGGCATCGGGATCGGCAGCCCGGGCGCGATCACTTCCGCAACGGGCGTCGTGGAATATTCCAACAATCTCGGCTGGCGGGACGTAAAACTCGTGGACGGACTGAAAAAGTACGTCGATACTGATTATAAAATATCCAACGACGCCAACGTTGCCGCGCTCGGCGAGGCGATTTTCGGCGCGGCGAAGGACTTTTCCGACGTTGTGATGTTCACGCTCGGGACGGGGGTCGGCGGCGGCATCATTATCGATAAAAAGTTGTATGAAGGGAACGAGTCCAAAGGCGCAGAACTCGGGCACGCGCTGCTCGTGATGGACGGCGAGGAATGCACCTGCGGCAGAAAAGGGTGCATCGAAGCGTATTGTTCCGCTTCCGCGCTCATTCGGGATACCAAGCGCGCGATGTTGCGGCATACGGATTCGAAGATGTGGGAGTATGCCGAAAACGACATCAACAACGTGAACGGAAGAACGGCTTTTGCGATGGCGCGGGAAAACGACCCCGCGGCGGCGGAAGTCGTGGAAAATTACGTAAAATATCTTTCGGAAAGCATAATGAGTTACTGCAATATCTTCCGCCCCGAGGCGTTTGTGCTCGGCGGAGGGATCTGCGGGGAAGGGAAGTACCTTTTGGATAAAGTGATCGCATATTGCGAAAAGGGGCATTATGGTTATCAGGGAACGCCTGCCGTGAAGATCATTACCGCCACGCTCGGCAACGACGCCGGTATTATAGGCGCCGCGGCATTGCTTGTTTAAAAGGAGGCATCGATTATGGATGAAGAAGAAAAAAAGGCTGAGGTAAGCGGAGAAGAAACGGAAACAAAATCCGAAGAAAAGAAAGAAGAAAAGCCCGTTACCGACAAAACGGAAAGGAAGATCGTATTTTCCCTCTGTTATCTTTTCGGTCTGTTGTTTTTTCTGCCGCTCATTCTGTATAAAGATGACGCGGAAGCGAAAAAACACGCGAACAACGGGCTTGCGATGCTGATTTTTTCCGTTGTTGGCAATGCCGTGTTCGGTATCCTGACCGCGTTCGGCGGCGTGATGGCTGCGATCTTCGGCGTTGCGGCGGGGTTGTACAGTTTCGCCATACTGATCATCGGTATTCTCGGCATCGTCTATGTCGTGAACGAGGAGGATAAGGAACTCCCGTTTTTCGGGAAGATACGCATTTTAAAATAGAAGAGCAAAAAATCCATTCGGAAGAATGGATTTTTTTATAACACGTTATCCGCCTTGATCGATTCGATATACTCCGTCGGCGACATATCTGTGCGGCATTTGAATTGCCGGCTGAAATAGTGCACGGAATTGAAATTCAGCATGAACGCGATCTCCGTTACGGTATATTTGTTCTGGCTGAGCAGTTTTTTCGCTTCCGCGATCTTCAGATCGATATAATGCTGGATGATCGTCGTTCCCGTATGCTTTTTGAATACGGATTTGATATAGGTTTTGCTGAAACTCAGTTTTTCGGCGATGGTGTCGAGATTGATGTTGTCGTACAGATTGTCGTCGAGAATGGCGAGGATGTTCTCCACGATCTTTACGCCCGTCGGGGCAATGCGCTTTTCCGCCGCGGGATTTCCCTTTTCGTTTAGAAGATTGCGCGCGAGGGAAATAAGAAGCAGTTCGAGGCTGTTTTTGATGAGTTGCTCTCCTGCGTACGGCGCGTTTTCGCGCTTGGTCATCTTGACGAGATAAATATCGTCGAGTTTATCTTTGAAACTCAATTTGCCTTCGGAAATGATCTTGTTCAGCAACTGTTTTTCGAAATCGTCGAAAACGACGGTCCTGTTTTCAAACAGTTTCATCGATTTTGACGTGCATTCGAAGGAAACAATGGCGGAATTTGCAAATTCTTCCTCCGTGCTTATGGTGTGTATTTCTTCCGGCTTATGAAAATACGCCTGCCCGCGTTTTAAGGCGAAGTTTCTTTCGCCCGCGGTGATCACCGCCTCGCCGGAATCGATGTACACCATTTCCCAGAAGTTGTGCGATTCTTTTCGTACGCGGAAATGCTTTCCGTAACGGAAATAGTGAATGGTGAAAATCGATTTCACGTTGAACGTTTCCTGCAATCTGTTCTGAACGTAATTTCCGAATTTGCCTTCCATACCGTTATTATACTATAACGAAAAAATATTTTCAAGCGGTTTTGTGTCTTATTATGCAAAATTCATAAATCAATTTGTAAAGCCAAGCGAATTTTTTTGGTATATAATATGATTGACGTAAAGGCAGGAGGAGAACGGTATGAAGGTATTGTTGCCGGACGGCGTCGGGTATAAAGCCAATCTGCATACGCACACAACGGAATCCGACGGGAAGTTTACGCCTGAGCAGGTCAAGGAATATTACCGCGCGCACGGTTATTCGATCGTTGCGTATACCGATCATCTGTATATGCGGGACAGAAGTTCTTTAAATGACGAGAATTTCGTCGCGCTCAACGGATATGAAAACTGCCTTCATGACGGGGGCGGCGCGAATGCCGATAAAGCGTATCACTTCAATTTTTACTCTCCCGCGCCGGACAAAGTCGGCATGGTCGGGGTAGCGAAACGGTTTTACGATTTTTTCAACCTTACGCTGACGCATAAATCGGAAAAAGAACTCGCCGAATCGCCCGTTCTGAACGGTTTTTGCAATCCGGAACATTCCGTGGAAAACGCGAACGAAATCATCGCCGAAGCCAATCGGCTGGGGTATCTCGTCGTTTACAATCATTCCGTCTGGTCCTGCCACGAACCGAAAGACTATCTCGGATTAAAAGGATTACTCGGCATGGAAATTGCCAATTACTCGTCTTACCGCCAGGGAGCAGAGCCGGATAATTTGGGCGTCATTTACGACTATATGCTGAAAGACGGGCAAAAACTGTACTGTTTTGCCAACGATGACGTGCACCGTTGCAATGAAAACGACAGTCTCGGCGGGTTCAACGTCATGTATCCGGACAGGCTCGATTATCAAAGCGTTTTCGAGTGTATGAAAAAGGGCGCGTTTTACGCGTCGACAGGGGCGCGGCTGCGCGGCATCGCCGTAGACGGAAACAAAGTTTACGCGGGGGCGGAAAACGCGCGTTCGGTGCGCCTTTCCACCGACGGCCGCTATGCGGAACTGCTCACGGGGGACAAGCCGCTTACGCAAGCCGTTTTCGAACTGAACGAATATGTGAAATATTTCCGTATTACCGTGGAGGATTTCAACGGGAAGAAAGCGTTCAGCCGCGCGTATTTTGCGGAAGAATTTCGCTGAAAAAATAAATCGAAAGTTTTCATAAGAGGAGAAACTATGAAGTATACGATGCATTACGACAAGGGATTTCAGCCGATGAGCGTTGTGCTCGCCGCGTTTAAAAATGACGTGGCGAAAGAACCGCATAAGCGGCTTAAGATCTGCGTGGAAAGGAACAAAGGCTATAATTACATATACGAAATCGATATTTTTGCGGACGAAAGCAAAAAACAGCGCAATCTCGGGATCGCGGAGCGCATAATCAAGTCTCTTTTGTGGGTGGTCGGCGGATATAAAGTGTATATCTGCGGGGACGATTATATTTACGAAGAGATCAAAAAGGCATACGCGGCAGGCGGAGCGCGCGCTTTCGACGCCGATTTTATGAGCAAGGTTTACGAATCGCCCTTTGAAGTGGTCAGAGCCGAAGAAAAGACGCTGCCCGCGCCGCACGGCTGTTCGCTGAAAATCGGCGGGCATCTCGACGGCTGCCGTATCGGGTTCGACGCCGGCGGGAGCGACAGAAAAGTCAGCGCCGTGGTGGACGGGAAGGTCGTATACAGCGAGGAAGTCGTCTGGTTCCCGAAAACCAATTCCGATTACAGGTATCACTACGAGGGGATCAGGGCGGCGTTCGCCACTGCCGCGTCGAAAATGCCGCGGGTGGACGCCATCGGCGTTTCCAGCGCAGGGATCTATGTGGATAACAAGATCATGGTCGCTTCGCTCTTTCTGAAAGTGCCCGAGGACGATTTCGAAAAACACGTAAAGACGATGTATATCGATATCGCCAAGGAATTCAACGCGCCGCTGGAAGTCGCCAACGACGGGGACGTTACCGCGCTTGCCGGCGCCATCGATTTAAACGACAACGGCGTGCTCGGCATCGCCATGGGCACGAGCGAGGCGGGCGGCTATATCAATACGGAAGGCGGGTTGAACGGCTGGCTTAACGAACTCGCGTTCGTGCCCGTCGATTACAATAAAGACGCGATGGTTGACGAATGGAGCGGCGATTATGGCTGCGGCGTGAAGTATTTCTCGCAGGACGGCGTGATCAAACTCGCCGAATATGCGGGCGTTGCTTTCGATAAGGATTCCTCGCCGGCGGAGCGGCTGAAAGTCGTACAGAAAATGATGAAGGACGGCGACGAGCGCGCGCGGAAGATCTATGAAGACATCGGCGTGTATCTCGGCTATTCCATCGCCTATTACAGCGAATTTTATGAAATCAAACACCTTTTGCTGCTGGGCAGGGTAACGAGCGGCGAAGGCGGGGACATCATCATCGAGAAAGCCCGCGATGTGCTGGCGAGCGAATATCCGCAGTATAAGGATATCGATATTTCCATGCCGGATGAATCCAACAGAAGAGTAGGTCAGAGCATCGCGGCGGCGTCTCTGACGGAAATTGTAAAAAAATAAATAAAGGAAAGGAGTAAAACATCATGAAATTTGAAAACGCGAATGCGAGAATTTTTATTCCCGACAACGACAAAGAAGAACACGCCCTTGCGAAGACGACGCACCTTGCCGTTTCCGCCCATCAGGACGATATCGAACTGATGGCGTATCACGGCATTTTACAGTGCTTCGGCAAGAAAGATCAGTGGTTTACCGGCGTTGTTACGGCGGACGGCGCCGGCAGCCCGAGAGACAGCCTTTATAAAGATTATACCGACGAGGAGATGAAGGCGGTCAGGATCATCGAACAGAACAAAGCCGCTTTCGTCGGCGAATATGCGGCGATGATCCAGCTCGGCTATACTTCCAAACAGATCAAAACGCCGGAAAACGATCAGATCGTCGATGAATACGTAAAAATTTTCCGTGCGGCGAAACCGAAATACGTCTATACGCACAACCTTGCGGACAAGCACGATACCCATTGCGGCGTGGTTACGAAAGTGATCAAGGCGTTGCGTAAACTCGATAAGAACGAACGCCCCGAAAAGGTATTCGGCTGCGAAGTGTGGCGCGATCTCGACTGGGTGAACGACGAGCAGAAAGTCGTTTTCGATCTGAGCGAACATCCCAATATCGCGGCGAGCCTCGTCAGCGTGTTCGATTCTCAGATCTGCGGCGGAAAGAGATATGATCTCGCGGCGCAGGGCAGGCGTACGGCGCACGCTACGTATGCCGCGAGCCACGGTTGCGACAATGCGACTGGGCTCGGCTACGCGATGGATCTTACCCCGCTGATCGAGGACGATTCGCTTTGCATGGTGGACTACGTGCTGAGTTATATCGAAGCCTTTAAAAAAGACGTGAAAGACAGATTGAATAAGGTGAGCAAATAACGATGAAAGTAATCATAACGGAAAATTATGAGGAAATGAGCAAAAAAGCCGCGGATGTCATCGCGGATGTCGTCAAAGCGGATGAGAATGCAGTTCTTGGGCTGGCGACGGGTACGACGCCCATCGGGCTGTATAAAGAACTCATCGCCAAATGCGCGAGAAAGGAAATTTCTTTCAAAAACGTAAAGACCGTGAATCTGGACGAGTATGTCGGCCTGCCGAAAGAGCACGTGCAGAGTTACGATTACTTTATGAAAGACAATTTATTCAACCATATCGACATCGATATAAAGAATACAAACCTGCCGAGCGGCGTGGCGGAAGATCTTGATGCGGAATGCGCCAGATATACCGCGCTGCTCAATAAGATGCGGCAGAGCATTCAGCTTTTAGGATTGGGATCCAACGGGCACATCGGTTTCAACGAACCGAAAACGCCTTTCGATTCCACCACGCATATCGTATCGCTTACCCAAAGCACGATCAAGGATAATTCCCGCTTGTTCGATAATATCGACGAAGTGCCTACGAAGGCGATCACGATGGGGATTGCCAACATCATGAATGCGAAGAAAGTGCTCGTTGTCGCCAGCGGCGATAACAAGGCAAAGGCGGTTTACAGCATGGTAAAGGGACCGGTAACGGAGGATTGTCCCGCCAGCGTGCTGCAAAACCATCCCGACGTAACCGTGATCGTCGATAAAAAAGCCGCGGCGCTTTTATAACCCTCAGCACACAGAACCTCCTTATAAAAAAACAAACGGCGCTCTTTCGGGAGCGCTGTTTGTTTTGTCCTGACGGAGAGAAATACGGATATAAAATCAACCGCAGAAACCGTCAGATAAAATGACAGGCGCAGAATGCGCCGTCTGTTTTGTCCTGACGGAGAGAAATACGGATATAAAATCAACCGCAGAGACCGTCAGATAAAATGACAGGCGCGGAACGCGCTGTTTGTTTTTGTTCTGAAACCGAACCTCCAGCGATTATCGCGGGAGGTTCGCTATACAAAATAAACCTTGCCGTTATCGGCAAGGTTTATTTTTCGATAAAGGGGGTCAGTCTTTATCAGTTTTGGTGCCTCGGGGCGGAATCGAACCACCGACACAGGGATTTTCAGTCCCTTGCTCTACCGACTGAGCTACCGAGGCTGGGGAAAATAATTTTTTGAAAATACTTGCTTTTCAGCAAGTATTTTCAATTGGCGACCCGGAAGGGGCTCGAACCCTCGACCTCCAGCGTGACAGGCTGGCGTACTAACCGACTGTACTACCGGGCCGGATATGAAACTGTTGAAATTGGTGGGCCTTCACGGACTCGAACCGCGGACCAATCGGTTATGAGCCGACCGCTCTAACCAACTGAGCTAAAGGCCCTACTTGGACGGCAAGCCGTTTCAGCGCGTTTTGGTCGGGGTGAAGAGACTCGAACTCCCGACCCCATGGTCCCAAACCACGTGCGCTACCAACTGCGCTACACCCCGTTTGTTGCTCAACGCTTTATTATCTTATACTAAATGCAAAAAAAAGTCAAGGGAATTTCAATTGTTTTCGGATTTTTTTTTAATTCTTTCCCGCAGTGGGTTTTTAAGGATTTTTCGACAATAAAAACGCCGTGTTTTTGTTTTCCGACAAGTTTCCCGTTCGCGTTTATGATAGAGTATTTGCATACGCAGGAGGTTACCGAAAATGGAGATCAAATACAAAAACTCATCCGGCGTGCTGATCGTCTATCTCAGCGGCGAGCTGGATGAATATGCCGCCGGCATTTCCCGCACGGTTTTCGATAAACTGCTCGATGACAATTTGAACGCAAAAAAGGTCGTGTTCGATATAAGCGGGCTGTCGTTTATGGACAGTACGGGGATCGGAATGCTGATCGGCAGATATAAAAAGTTGAAAAATTTCGGGATCCCCGTGTTTATCGCGGGTGCGAGCAACGGCGTGGAAAAAGTCATCGAATTGAGCGGATTATATCATATAATGCCAAAATATTGAGAGGAAAAAACATGAACGAAAAAAATACGATGAAAATCAATTTCTTGTCGCTTTCACAGAACGAAACGTTTGCCCGCACAGTGATAGCGGCTTTCTGCCTGCCGCTCAATCCGAGCCTTTCCGAACTGAACGAGATCAAAACGGCCGTCAGCGAAGCGGTTACCAACGCGGTCGTGCACGCTTATCCCGATTGTGCGGGCGAAATCGAGATGACCGCCGAAACGGCGGATCGTAAACTACATATCGAAATCGCCGATAAAGGCGTCGGTATAGAAAACTTGGAAGAGGCGATGGAACCCTTTTATACCACCCGACCGGATGAGGAACGTTCCGGTATGGGATTTACGGTGATGCAGACCTTTATGGAGGATGTGAAGATCGTCTCGGAAGTCAATAAAGGGACGCGGGTGATCATGAACAAAACGATCGCCATAAAGTAATGCGGTAAAGGAGCATCGATGCTGAATCAGGAAGAACTCAACGATTATATCCGCAAAGCGAAAGAAGGGGACGAGAACGCGAAGACGGTGATCTTCAACAACAACGCGCCGCTCATTAAAAGCATCATCAAAAATTTTAAGAACAAGGGCATCGAATACGACGATCTCTATCAGATCGCAAGCGTGGGACTGCTGAAAGCCATCGATCATTTCGATGAAAGTTTCAACGTGAAATTTTCAACGTACACCGTGCCGATGGTCATCGGGGAAATCAAACGGTATATGCGCGATAACGGCGCGATCAAGGTTTCGAGAACATTGAAGATGCTGGCAAGCAAGATCAACCGTTTCAGCGCGGAATATCAGGCAAAGTACAACGCGTCGCCCACCGTAGAAATGTTGGCGAAGGAATTCGGCTGCGAGGAGGACGACGTCGTCATGGCGCTCGACGCCGCAAAAATGCCCGTTTCGCTTTTTGAAAAGGCGGATGATGACGACGGCGGGCTGGAACTCATCGATAAAATCGCCGCCGGCGACAACGAGGACGACCTGATCGAAAAGATCGAAATATCGCGCGCCATATCCAAATTGAGCGAACGGGAGAGGAAAATCGTCGTGCTCAGATATTTCAGGGACAGAACGCAAAGCGAAATCGCCAAAGATCTCGGCGTTTCTCAGGTACAGGTCAGCAGACTGGAAAACAAAATACTCGAAAAAATGCGGCTGAAACTTTGAGCCGTTTTTTTATGCATTAAAACGGAAATTTTACCCATATTAGGGATATGAGAAAGCAAAAAGACTGCGAATACTTAAAGCCGATCGACGAGCGGGAAACCGCCGTAAACCGTTTTGAAAAGAGGGATGTCAAAAATGCAAAGTGAACGGAATGCGAATTTTAACCGAAATTACAACGATTATATCTGCTCCGTCGCGCCGAAAACCAAAGAGGCGCGCACGCTGCTGCGCGCGTTTTTTGTGGGGGGAACGATCTGTTGCATCGGTCAGTTCATCCGTTTCGCGCTGGAATACTGGGCGGGGCTTTCGGGAACGGAACTCGCCGCATACGTTTCGATGATCATGATTTTTCTCGGGGCGTTCCTGACGGGGATCGGCGTATACGACAGGATCGGGAAATATGCCGGCGGCGGTTCGATCGTGCCGATAACGGGGTTTGCAAATTCCGTCGTATCGCCGGCGATGGAATTTAAAAGCGAAGGATTTGTTTACGGAACGGCGAGCAAAATGTTCGTTATCGCCGGCCCGATCATCGTGTTCGGCGTTGCGAGCAGCGTCCTCGTCGGATTGATTTATTACGTTTATTTTTTGGTGATCTGATGCGGAAAAGAACGTTGATTTTTAAAAACAAACCGAAACTGATCGCCACGGCGACGGTTGCGGGACCGAAGGAGGGGATCGGGCCCATAGGCGAATATATCGAAACGGTTTTGGATGACGATCTTTTCGGGGAAAAAACCTTTGAAAAAGCCGAAAGAAAGATGATTTCCCGCGCCATCGGCAAGGCGATAGGGAATGCAGGGCTGGAAGAAAGGGATATAGGCGCGATCATCGCCGGCGATCTGCTCAATCAGATCATTTCCTCCTCGTTTGCCTGCCGCGATTTCGATATTCCGTTTTTAGGCGTATACAACGCCTGTTCAACGATGAGCGAAGCGTTTTTGATCGGCGGGGTATTGGTGGACGGCGGTTATTGCGAGAACGTACTCTGCGCGACGGGCAGCCATTTTTCTTCCGCAGAGCGGCAGTACCGTTACCCGCTGGAACTCGGCAACACGCGTCCGCCGCAGGCACAGTGGACGGTTACGGGCGCGGGCGCCGCGGTTCTTTCCGCAGAAGGGACGGGGCCGAAACTCGTATCGGCGACCGTCGGCAAGGTAGTCGATTACGGCGTGACGGACGCGAACAATATGGGATCGGCGATGGCGCCGGCGGCGATGGAGGTTACCTGCACGCATTTTAAGGAAAGCGGATTGAAACCGGAAGATTACGACCTCGTCGTTACGGGGGATCTCGGCGCTTTCGGCAGCAGGATCTATAAAGATTTGATGTGGGAAAAGGGTTTCGATATCGGTAAATGCCATGTCGACTGCGGGGAAATGATCTACAACATCCGCGAGGACGAATTCCAAGGCGGCAGCGGCGCGGGGTGCAGCGCCGTCGTGTTCAATTCCTATATTTATCAAAAATTATTGAAAAAACAATATAAGCGGGTATTGCTCGTGGCGACGGGCGCGCTTTTATCCTCCGTATCTTCGCAGCAGGGGGATTCCATTCCGTCTATTGCGCACGCCGTCGCCTTTGAAAGTTGAAACAGGGAGTGTTATGGAATTATTTTTAATGTTTTTGAAAGCGTTTGCCGTGGGCGGCGCGATCTGCACGATCGCGCAGTTGCTCATCAATTATACGAAAATAACGTCGGGCAAAATTCTCGTTACATTTCTTCTTTTAGGAGTGGTATTGCAGGCGTTCGGGCTGTATAAATACCTCGTGGATTTCGCCGGAGCGGGGGCGACGGTTCCCATTTCCGGATTCGGATATCTTTTGGCGCAGGGCGCGATCGACGGAGCGAAGGAAAGCCTTTTCGGCGCCATTACCGGCGGGATAACCGCTGCCGGCGCGGGGATCACCGCGGCGATCGTGTTCGGTTATATTTTCGCGTTGATTTTCCGCGTGAGGTCTAAAAAGAACTGAATGACGAATACAATAAAACGTGTATTGTTCTTATCGCCGCCGCGTACGGCGGGGCAGATGGAAAAAATTGCTGAAATGTCTCGTTGCGCTTCTGATCGTCGCGGGGCTTTTGGCGTTTTATAAACTGCGGATCGTCGAAACGATCGAAATTTTCACGGTGGAGGAGATCCGTTCGAAGGTTACCGCCGCCGTAAATCGATCCGTTTTGCTGAATTTGAGCGGCGCGAATTACGACGATCTCGTTACGGTCGAAAAAAACGACGCCGGAGATATAACGCTGATGGCGGCAAACAGTTTGCAGATCAACAGGATCAATCGGGAAATTTCCGTTTCCGCCCAAGCGATGATCTCTTCGGCGTGCGACGAGGGCGTCGGCGTTCCCCTCGGCGCGTTCAGCGGCATTTCCGTCGTCGCGGGGTTCGGGCCGGCAATCGATCTTGACATCCTTACGGCGGAAAGCGTTGTATGTTCGTTTTTTTCCGAGTTTGAAAGCATGGGGATCAATCAGACGCGGCACGCCGTATATATCGACGTGGAGTCTGCAGTCGGCGTCGTGATCCCAGGCAACGCGCAGACGGTAAAAGTGAATACGGAGGTATTGGTATGCGAGGCAGTGATCGTCGGTAAAATTCCCGACGTATACCTGAACGGATCGCTGTTTTAACGAAGGGCGGAGGAAATTTTCCCCGTCCTTCTCCGTTTTTTAAAAGAAATTGCGTTTTTTGCCGACAATACGGAAAAACGCCTTGCAACTGCGGGCAAAATGTGATAAAATATTAAAAGTATTTGATTGCAGGAGCACAAACGATGTTCAGTCCGGAAATTGAGACCATCGACAGAAAACAATTGCGGGAAATGCAGCTGGAAAGGCTGAAACATATCGTCGCTTACGCGTACGACAACGTGGAGATGTATAAAAGGCGTTTTGACGAGATCGGTCTGAAACCGAGCCACATTCGGACGCTAAAAGACGTCGCCTTGATCCCGTATACGACGAAAGACGATCTGCGGGACAATTATCCCTTCCGCCTGTTCGCCGTGCCTATGAAGAAAATCATCCGTCTCCACGCGTCGAGCGGTACGACGGGTAAACCGGTCGTCTGCGGATATACGCGAAACGATCTCGACAACTGGTCTACTTGTATTGCCCGCGTGCTTTCCATGGCGGGCGCAACGGATGAGGACATCATACAGGTTTCCTTCGGTTACGGGTTGTTTACCGGAGGATTCGGGCTGCACTACGGCATCGAAAAACTCGGCGCAACGGTCGTTCCCGTTTCGTCGGGCAATACCGAGCGGCAGATCATGCTGATGAAGGATTTCGGGGTCACGGCGCTCGTCGCCACGCCGTCTTACGCGATGTATCTGGCGGAAACGGCGCGGAAAATGGGGGTGATCGACGATCTGAAACTCCGCCTCGCCATCACCGGCGCGGAGGCGTCTACGCCGGAAATGCATGAATCGCTGAAACAGATATTCCATGTGTTCCCGACGGAAAATTACGGGCTGACCGAAGTCGGCGGGCCCGGCGTCGCGGGGGAATGCCGCGAAAAGGCGGGGATGCACATCAATGAGGATATGTATTATCCGGAAATCGTCAATATCGAGGAAAATAAAGTCCTCGGCGAGGGCGAGCAGGGAGAACTGCTGCTGACGACGCTGACAAAGGAGGGAATGCCGATCCTGCGTTACAGGACGAAGGACATCACTTCCTTGACGTACGAACCCTGTAAATGCGGCAGAACGCTGGCGCGGATGAGCCGCATCGTCGGCAGAACGGACGATATGCTGATTATCCGCGGCGTCAACGTGTTTCCTTCGCAGATCGAAAGCGTGCTGATGGGAATGGGAGAACTCGGCAAGTCCTACGAAATTATCGTGGACCGCGTGAACTATATGGATACGATCGAAGTGCGCGTGGAGGTCCTCGACGCCAATCTTCTGACCGATTATTCCAAGTTGGAAGAACTCGTCGCGCGCATCAAGCACAATCTGCGCGTCGTGCTGCAGATCGACGTAAAAGTCAAACTCGTCGAGCCGTTCTCCATAAAACGGGCGGAAGGCAAGGTCAAGCGGGTTACCGATTTAAGAAAAAAATAGGAGTTTATTACGATATGAAAAAATTATTGCTCGGAGATTTCGCCGTCGCGCGCGGCGCGTACGAAGGCGGCGTAAAGGTGGCGACTGCTTATCCCGGCACGCCGTCTACGGAAATCACGGAGGAACTCGCGCGGTATGACGACGTGTACAGCGAATGGTCGCCCAACGAAAAGGTGGCGTTCGAAGTCGCGCTCGGTTCGGCGCTGAAGGGGGCGCGGACCATCGTTTCCATGAAACACGTCGGTCTGAACGTCGCCGCCGATCCGCTGTTTACCGCCGTATATTCCGGCGTGAACGCGGGGCTCGTTGTCGCTGTTGCGGACGATCCTTCCGTTTTCAGTTCGCAGAACGAACAGGATACGCGCCTGACGGCGGTCAGCGCGAAATGCCCCGTCATCGAACCGTCCGACAGTCAGGAAGCCAAGGATTTTACCATGCTGGCGTTTGAGATTTCCGAAAAATACGATACGCCGGTTATTCTGCGGCTGACGACGCGCGTTGCGCATTCGCAAAGTCTCGTCGAACTGAAAGACAGGGCGGAGATTCCCAACAAGCCGTATGAAAAGAACATCGCAAAATACGTGATGATGCCGGCGAACGCCAAGAAAAAACACGTCGTGGTGGAAGATCGGATCAAAAAACTCTCCGCGGATGCGGAACATTTTTCCATCAACCGCGTGGAAAGGGGATCGGAGGAACTGGGCGTTATCTGTTCCGGCGGCGTTTACGAATATGTGAAGGAGGCGCTGCCCGAGGCAAGCGTTCTGAAACTCGGCATGGTTTATCCCCTTCCGTATAAGATGATCGAGGATTTCGCAAAGAGCGTAAAGCGCTGCATTGTGGCGGAGGAACTTGCGCCGCACCTCGAAACGCTTATCAAAGCGCACGGCATCGAAGTGGAGGGGAAGAACATCTTTCCGCTGTGCGGCGAATTTTCCGCAAATCTGATCAGGGAGTGCGTTCTCGGGCAGAAAAATTGCGGCGAGATCCGTCAGGTCCCCGCCAGACCCCCCGTTTTATGCGCGGGCTGCCCGCACAGAGGCGTCTTTTACGTGCTTTCCAAACTGAAACTCAACGTGCTCGGCGACATCGGCTGTTACACGCTCGGCGCGGTTACGCCGCTCAACGCCATGGACAGCGTGATCTGTATGGGGGCGAGCATCGGCATGGCAATCGGCTTCGACAAGGCGGAGGACGGCGCATATAAGAAAACCGTCGCCGTCATCGGCGACAGCACGTTTATCCACAGCGGCATCACGGGGCTGATCGACGCGGTTTACAACAAAGCGCGCGTAACCGTTATCATTGTGGACAACCGCACGACGGGGATGACGGGGCACCAGAACCACCCCGCGACGGGCAAGACCATCAAGAACGAACCGACCTATCCGCTTTGCTTGGAAGATGTGTGCAAGGCGGTGGGCGTGAACCGTGTTTCCGTCGTCAATCTCGACGATGTGAACGAAGTGGAGCGCGTCGTCAAGGCGGAACTTGCCGCGGAAGAGGTTTCCGTGATCATCGCCAGAAAGCCGTGCGTTCTGCTGACGAAAAAATTATATAACGGATTCAGCGTGGATCCGGAAAAATGCAGAAACTGCAAAATGTGTCTGAAAATCGGCTGCCCTGCGATCATCAGCGGGGAACACGGCGTCAGCATCGATAAATCGCTTTGTACGGAATGCGGGCTGTGCCGTAACATCTGCAAATTCAACGCGATCGAAGGGGAGGCGAAATAATATGGATATTTTGATTGCCGGCGTCGGCGGGCAGGGAACGCTGCTTGCGAGCAGAGTGCTGGGAAAATACGCCCTCGATAACGGTTTCGACTGTAAACTGAGCGAAGTGCACGGCATGGCGCAGCGGGGCGGCAGCGTGATCACGTATGTGAGGATCAGCGAAAAGCCCGAAGAAAAGATCTATTCCCCGATCATCGACGAAAAAGGGGCGGATATCATTCTCGCTTTTGAAAAACTGGAGGCGCTTCGTTATCTGCATTACCTGAAGGACGGCGGCGTCGTGATCTATTCTTCGCAGGAAGTGATGCCGATGCCCGTCGTTACGGGGGCGGAAAAATACCCGCAGGGCATCGAAAATCTTCTGAACGGGGTGGAAATCGACGCGCTCGAACTTGCCGTCAAGGCGGGCAATTCCAAGGCGGCAAATTCCGTGATGATGGGGGCGCTTTGCAAAAAACTCTCTTTGGATAAGGAAAAATTTCTTGCGGCACTCATCGCCTGCATACCGCAAAAAACGATCGACATGAATAAGACGGCGTTCGAACTCGGCTACGCCGCCGTAAAATAAGCGAAGGTAAAATATATGGAAAAAGAAAAGGCAAAAGGGTATATTTACAATCCGGAATACGAATGCATGAGCCGCGGCGAAATGGAAAATCTGCAAAGCGAGCGGCTGCGGAAGACGGTGAAACGGGTTTACGAAAACTGCGCGCCTTATCGCGCGAAGATGGATGAAATGAAGTTAAAACCTTCCGATATCCGTTCTGTGGCGGATTTATCCAAACTTCCGTTTACGGTAAAGCACGATTTAAGGGAAAATTATCCGTTCGGGTTTTATTCTTCGCCGAAAAGCGACATCGTGGAAGTGCACGCTTCGAGCGGTACGACGGGAAAACTTACCGTTGTCGGTTATACGCAGAACGATATAGACGTTTGGTCGGAAATCGTCGCCCGCGGGCTGGCGATGGCGGGCGTAACAAAGGATTCAACCGTGCACGTTGCCTACGGCTACGGCTTGTTTACGGGCGGGCTCGGCGCGCATTACGGGGCGCAGAAGATCGGCGCCTCCACGGTGCCCGCGTCGTCGGGCAATACCATCCGCCAGCTTACGCTTTTACGCGATTTCGGCGCCACGCACCTTTGCTGCACGCCGTCTTACGCCATCTTTTTGGGAACGGAGATCAAAAACGCGGGGATGAATATCGAAGATTTTTCTCTGCAGGGAGGCTGTTTCGGCGCGGAACCGTGGACGGAGAATATGCGTAAAGAGATCGAAAGGCTGCTCCATATCGACGCGCTCGATATTTACGGACTTTCGGAGATCTGCGGCCCCGGGGTGGCGACGGAATGTCTGCAGAAAAACGGCGCGCACGTGCAGGAAGATCATTTCATTCCGGAAATCATCGATCCCGAAACGCTTGAACCCCTGCCGTTCGGCAGCGAAGGCGAACTCGTTTTTACCACGATCACAAAGACCGGTCAGCCGCTGATCCGCTACCGTACGCGCGATCTTTGCACGCTTAACGCCGAAAAATGCGCCTGCGGCAGGACAACGGTCCGTATGGGGCGCGTAAAGGGCCGTTCCGACGATATGCTGATCATTCGCGGCGTCAATGTGTTTCCCTCGCAGATCGAGGCGGCGATCATGAACGTAAAAGGCGTTTCGCCGCACTATATGATTTACGTGGACAGGGTCAACAATCTCGACGTCATCGAAATTCAGATCGAACTCGATGCGGATATCACGCTCGACAAGGTAAAGGACGTAGAGATCATCAAAAAGAAGGTGGAAACGGAGGTCAACTCCTATATAGGTCTTAGCGCGAGGATCAAACTTTGCGAAAGCGGGACGATCGCCCGCAGCGAGGGCAAGGCCGTGCGCGTTATCGATAAAAGAAACAAATAAGGAGGAAAAAAACATGTTGGTCAAACAATTGTCCGTTTTTATGGAGAACCGGCCCGGCAGACTGTTTAAACTGACGAACGCCTTGGGAAAAGAGGGGATCGATTTCGTAACCCTGTCCATTGCGGACACCAAGGATTTCGGGATCGTGCGCTTTATCGCGCGCGATAACGAAAAGGCTTACGAGGTTCTGAAGCGCGAAGGCTTTACCGTCGGGCAGACGGAACTCATCGGCGTGGAGGTGGACGATAAGCCCAATGCCCTCGCGTCGGTGATCGGGATCCTTGACGAGCACAATATCAATATCGAATATCTTTATTCCTTTGTGCTCACAAACCACAATTCCGCAAAGATCCTGATGCGCATCGAAAACACGGAAGAGGCGATCAAAGTGCTTGAAAACGAGGGAATTAAATTACTCTCCGAAAAAATTCTATAAAACTTTTACGCGGCGCCCGATCGATACGGGCGCCGCGTAATTTCAAAAAAAATGAAAACGGAAAATACAATCGAGCAGTTTTACACGTATTACAACACAAATAATCTTTGTTTTAATCGTCAGTTAAATTCTGATGATATTCGTAATAATTCTTTCACATTGAAACTGCGTTTGAAACGCCTGCCGAAAAAGGGCGAAACGATCGTTTTGTGCGAAATTCCTTCGATGTTGAAGATCTGCTCCGTCGGCTACGACTCGGCGCGCTCCGCCGATATAAAGAAGAACGCTTCCCCTTACGAGCAGGGTGAACTATTGTTTCAATACGCCGATGAAACCGGCTGTGCGCCGGCATTGCGGGCGGAACTTTATATGCATTCCGAGGAACATCCGGATTGGGATATGTTTTCTTTGTCCGTTCCGCTGCGCCTGTACAACGCCGCGGAGAAGGATATTTTTCTGCGATATGACGGCGTGCGCCTCAGTTATATTTTCGACGGTGAGGAAGTAAACGCCGAATATCCTTTCGGCAGTTTGAACGAACCCGTCGCGCCGTTGTATGTCGCAAAAGAAGAACTTTGCGATTTCGGCGTGTCTTTGCAGGATATCGAAACAAAGCTGAAAAGCGAAACGCTGAAGAAGAGCATTTCATTTTATTCACCGCGCGGCTACAATACATGGGCGGGTGACGTCGTCAATTATTATAAGGACGGCGTATATTATCTTCTGTATTTTTTCGACAGACATCATCACGCTTCCCGCAAACTTTGCGGCGCGCACTGTATGCGCCTTTTGACCACGCGCGATTTTGTGCATTGGATCGATCACGGGCAGGTTACCGAAGTTAAAGAGCAGTGGCAGACCGTCGGGACGGGCACGATGTTTTTTTATAAAGGCAAATTTTATTACTGCCACGGGTACCATACCGGCAGAATGCTGCCGGAAAATCGGCTCGGTTCCGCCGTATTGATGAAAGAGTATGAAAAATACGGGTTTACCACGGCGCATTCATACGAGAAATTCAAGGAAAAAGGTTTGTTCCCGAACGGCGCAAATTATGCCGTTTCGGATGACGGGATCCACTTCAAAGAGGGCGGCAAACAGTTTCATTGGGCGGAAAATCCGAGTATCTACGAAGAAAACGGCAAACTTGCGATGTACTGCGGTTTCGGCACGTGGGAGGCTGAGGATATCGACGGAAAGTGGTATCTGAAAGATAAGAATTTTCCGCCGAGCGGTGCAAATACCGATATGAAAAACACCGCGGAGTGCCCGTCCTTTTTCGAATGGAACGGATACCGTTATCTGATGATGGGCTGGACGGGATTCTGGCAAACCGAAAAAGGAGGCGGCGCATTTATCGATACGGCGATTTCGGGTTATGACGTTTACGACGGGCTCGGCGTGCCGATGGCGGTGAAAACCGCGGATAACCGCGCGATCATCGCCGGCTGGCTTTACGGGCACGGCTGGGGGTCGCTTATCGTTCACCGCGAACTTTTGCAGTTTGAAGACGGCAGACTCGGCATGCGCTGGCTGCCGGAATGCGCGCCGTCGCCCGAAAAAGACGATCTGATATACGGCGAAACGATGGTAAAAAACGGCGCCTGTTTCGCATTGGAACCGCGGCGTTCCTATTATATGGAGATCGAAGTCCTTCCCGAAGAAAACGGCGCGGTCGCCGTCGGATTTGCCGGAGACGGAAAGCCTTGCCGGCTGCTCGTCGACAGCGGCGCGAAAACGGCGGAGATCAATATACTCGATAAAGCGCACGTTTTTGACGGCGAACGCATTTTACCGCCGCATCTTCTCGTGCCGAAACTGTGCGGCGACGCCCTTATGGTGCATCAGCTTGCCGATGCCGATATTCCCTGCCGCGCAAAGAATTTCTGCCTTGCGAACATGCGGGGCGTCGATAAGCCGTATATGCTTAAAATCATTTTACACTACGAAAAAAAGACGGACAGCGTTTTCGTCGATGCGGAGATCGCGGGCGTGCGCACGCTCGTTTCCAACCGCGTCGGGCTGAACGTGAACGAAATTTCCCTTTACGCCGAAGGCGCGAAGATCGCCTTTGCCGCGATATATCGATCGGATGGGTGAAAAATCATTGACTTTATCGGTAAAATATAGTATACTGAAAAAAACGATACGATAACGCAAAGACGAAGATAGACTTTTTCCGTGCGTTCCAGAGAGAAAACCGCGCTGCTGAAAGGTTTTTAACGAAAGGGAAAAGTTATTCACTTCCGAGCGGCGCACCGAAAGTTTCGGCAAGTAGGCTGCGACGGGACGCTCCGTTACGGCGCAACGAGGTCCGAAAATTTTCGGACGAAATTAGGTGGTACCGCAAATTTTTTGCCCTATGCGAAAGCGTAGGGCTTATTTTTTATAGAGGAGACGGTATATGCAGGAAAAAATTTACGCGTTACTCGAAGAGGCGGAAAGGGAAATTTCCGCTCTGACTTCGAGCAGGGAACTTGCCGACGCGAAAGTGAAGTATCTCGGCACAACCGGCGCGATCACGTCGTTGCTGAAGGGGATGAAAGACGTTTCCGCCGAGCAGCGTTCGCAGTTCGGGAAGACGGTGAACGATGCCAAAATAAAGGTTTCCGCTTTGCTTGACGAAAAGGAAATTCTTCTGAAAAAAGCGGAAATGCAAAAAAGTTTCGAGCGCGACGCCGTGGATATCACGCTGGACGGCGCGCCCGTGAAATTCGGCAATCTCCATCCGCTGAACATCGTCCGCAACCAGATCATAGACGCTTTCGTCGGGATGGGATTCGAGGTGTTCGAGGGGCCGGAGATCGAAACGGATTATTATTGTTTTCAGGCGCTGAACATCCCGAAAGATCATCCGGCGCGCGATATGCAGGATACGTTTTATATTTCCGACAGCGTCGTTTTGCGTACACACACTTCGCCCGGGCAGATCCGCGCGATGGAAAACAAAAAGCCGCCCATCAAGATTTTAAGCCCGGGAAGAGTTTACCGCGCCGACGACGACGCGTCTCATTCCCCGATGTTCCATCAGATCGAAGGGCTC
>CALVUL010000055.1 GCA_944363555.1 uncultured Clostridia bacterium | reverse complement strand
TCATCGGCGCGCCGCACTTATCGCACATCACGTCGGTAAGTTTGCTCTTTTTCACCATCTTTTCGAACGGGCGGTAAAAATCGGCGATGAGTTTATGCCAGTCCTTCCCGCCTTCCCCGATGTCGTCAAGCGCGTTTTCCATGCGCGCGGTGAAGGAAACGTTCATGATGTCCGGAAAATACTTCACCAGAAAATCGATGAGCGAATAGGAGATCTCGTTGGGAACGAGATACTTGCCGTCCTTCTTCACGTACTCCCGTTTTTTATCGGAAAGTTTCGCCATGATGGTGGCGTAGGTGGAAGGTCTGCCGATGCCCTTATCCTCCATCGTCTTGATGAGCGTCGCCTCGGTGTATCTCTGGGGCGGCTTGGTGAATTTCTGTTCGGGCACGAGTTCGTCGCACTTCACCCTTTCGCCCTCTTCGAGAGGGGGCAGAACGGCGGAAGATTCGCTGTCCTCGTCGTTTTCCTGTACGGGTTTTCCTTCCTCGTACACGGCGGTATACCCTTTAAAGAGCAGCGTCTTGCCGCTCGCCTTGAACACGTAATCGCCGGCGGCGACGTCGAGCTGCACGCTGTTGTATTTCGCCTCGCTCATCTGCGACGCGACGAACCGCTCGTAGATCATCTTGTAGAGGCGGTACTGGTTTTTGTCGAGAGAATTTTTCAGCGATTCCGGCGTCTTTTTCAGATCGATGGGGCGGATCGCCTCGTGGGCGTCCTGCGCGTCTTTCTTCGATTTATAGACGTTCGGCTTCGCCGGCGCGTATTCCGCGCCGTAATGCGCCCTGATATAGTCGAGCGCCTGCGCCTGCGCCTCTTTGGAAACGCGCACCGAGTCCGTTCTCATATAGGTGATGAGCGCGAGGTTGCCTTCCGGCGTTTCCACCCCCTCGTAGAGCCGCTGCGCCACCTGCATGACCTGCGGCGCGGTGAGAGACAGGCGCGAGGACGCATCCTGCTGCAGCGTGCTGGTGATGAAGGGCGCGGGGGCGTGCGATTTGGTAACGCTCTTTTTCAGGTTTTTGACGAAGTACTGCGCACCGTTCAGCGCGGCGAGAACGCCCTCCGCCTCCTCCTTGGAGGCGGGTTTGTATTTCTTGCCGTTCTTTTCCGAAAGCAGCGCTTTGAACTTCGCGCCGTCCTTGTTTTCGAGCAGGGCTTTTATGTTCCAGTATTCCTTGGGGACGAACGCCTGAATTTCCCGTTCCCTGTCCACCACGAGTTCCAGCGCGACCGACTGCACCCGCCCCGCCGAAAGGTTGCAGTTGAGCCGCGTGCTCGCCGCGGGGGAAATGGAATAGCCCACGATCCTGTCGAGCACCCGCCGCGCCTGCTGTGCGTCCACGAGGTTCTTGTCTATATCCCGCGGGCTTGCCAGCGCCGCCCGCAGCGCCTTTTCGGAAATTTCGTTGAACACGATGCGGCTGTACTTTTCCTTATCGAGTTTCAGCACCTCCGCCAGATGCCAGCTGATCGCCTCCCCTTCCCTGTCCGGGTCGGTGGCGAGGTAGATCTTATCGGCTTTCTTCGCCTTTTCCTGCAGGCGTTTGATATCCTGTTTCTTATCGGGGTTGACGACGTACGTCGGTTCGAAATTGTTGGATATGCTGATGCCCATATGGTTCACCGGCAAATCGCGCACATGCCCTTTCGACGCGTCTACCTTGTATTTCCCTCCGAGAAATTTTTCGATTGTCTTCGCCTTGTGGGGCGATTCCACGATGATCAGTTCCATTTGCCTAACTCCTTTTCACTGCACTGCGCAATACACGTTGCCCGCCTGCCTTACGATCCGTTTTTTGATTTCCAGCATGCCGAGCGCGGGCGTCAGTTCGTACGCCTTTTTTCCCGTACGCGCCGCGAGATCGTCGATATGGATCTCGCCCGCCGCCCTGATGATCCCGTAGATCCTTTCCTCTTCCTCCGTCATTGCGGGGGCGTCGGTTTTTTCCTTTGCGATTCCGTAATATTCCAGTATATCCTCCGGCCGCGTCGTCAGCATCGCGCCGCGGCGGATATATTCGTTGCAGCCTTCGCCGGAAGGCACGTTCACGTTGTAGGGCAGCGCGAAGATCTGTTTCGACAGCCCTTCCGCATACCCCGCCGTGTAAGACGTGCCGCTCCGCCTGCCCGCGCTCACCACGAGCAGCCCTTCCCCCAGCGCCGCGATGATGCGGTTCCTCACGGGGAAATGAAAGCGTTCCGGCCGCGTGCCCGGGGGATATTCGCCGAGCACCAGCCCGCGTTCCGCCGTCTGGCGGATCAGCGCCGCGTTGCACGCGGGATAAACGCAGTCTATGCCGCCGGCAAGCACGGAAACGATCTTTCCGCTTTTCAGCGCACCCTTGATCGCGGCGGCGTCCGCACCGTCCGCCGAACCGGTAACCACGGCGAATCCCGCGCCGGCAAGCGCCGCGGCAAATTCTTCCGCTTTCGCCAGCGCCAGCGGAATGCTGCGGCGGCTGCCCACCACGGAAAACCTGCGGCATTTCAAAAGTTCCGCGTTGCCCTTCGCGTAAAGCACGAGGGGCGGGCAGGGCACGTTTTCGAGATCCGCGGGGTACGCCGCGCTTTCGCGCGTAATGCAGAACACCCCGCTTTCTTCCAGCGCGGCGAGAGTTTTCTCCCCCGCGCCCCGCGCGAGATCCTTAACCGATACGCCCTCCCCCGCAATGCGCGCCGCCGCGGGATCTTCATAAAAGCCTTCGCCTTCCTCGGCGTACAGCCGATATAAAGCCGCCTTTCTGCGGTACTCCGTAAAGGGGACGGCGTCCAGCCCGATGAGAAATTTTTCCGCTTTCGTGTAATTCATCCGTGTGTATCCGCGCGGCGGTAACTCACCGCTTCGAGAATGTGCGCGCCGGAGATCTCCGCGCTGCCTTCCATATCGGCGATGGTGCGCGCCACCTTGACGATGCGGCTTCTCGCGCGGGCGGAAAGTTTCAGCGTTTCGTAAGCGTTTCGCAGGATCTTTTCGCATTCCGCGGAAAGGCGGCAGTATTTTTCGATCTGCCTTTCCCCCATCGCCGCGTTGGTATAAATACCGTCCTCTGCAAAACGGCGGCGCTGGATCTCGCGCACGGCGTTGACCCGCCCGCGCACCGTCTCGCTCGTTTCCTCCCTGCTGCGGGAGGAAAGTTCCCCGTAAGAAACGCCGTCCACTTCCACCTGCAGGTCGATCCTGTCGAGCAGAGGGCCGGAAAGTTTCGCCTTATAGCGCGCGATCTGCGCGGGCGAACAGGTGCATACTTTATCCTTGGAACCGAGGTTGCCGCAGGGGCACGGATTCATGCTGGCGCACAGCATGAACGCCGCGGGATACGTGATGCTGGAATGCACCCGCGATATGCTGATCACCCCGTCTTCCAGCGGCTGGCGCAGCGATTCCAGCGCCGCCCTGCCGTATTCGGGGATCTCGTCTAAAAACAGCACCCCGTTGTGCGCGAGGCTGATCTCCCCCGGCTTTACGTACCGCGCCCCGCCGCCGATGAGGGAAACCGCCGTCGCCGTATGATGGGGGCTGCGGAACGGGCGCAGGGTTACGATGCCGTCCGCATCGTCGAGCACGCCGGCGACGGAATGGATCTTCGTGCATTCCAGCGCCTCCTTAAAGGTGAGTTCCGGCATGATCGTGGGGATACACCGCGCCAGCATGGTCTTTCCCGTGCCGGGCGGGCCGATGAACAGCAGATTATGACCGCCGCTGACGGCGATCTCGAGGGCGCGCTTGGCGACGGCTTGCCCCTTGACGAAGGAAAGATCGCTGTCGTAGCGATGCGCTCTCGCCGCGCTTTCAAAACTGTGCTTTTCGCCGGCGGGGACGGGTCTGACCCCCGTAAGATGATCGACGACTTCCGCCAAGGAGGCGCAGGCGTATACGTCCGCCCCGTCGATGAAAGAGGCTTCCCGCTCGTTGGCTTTCGGAACGATGAACTTCGTAAACCCCGCTTTCAGCGCGGAGATCAGCACTGGCAGGATGCCGTTGACCCGCCGGATGCCGCCGTCGAGGGACAACTCCCCCAAAAACACGTAAGGATCGGTATCGGCAATAAGCTGTTCGCTCGCTTTCAGAATGCCCACCGCCACGGCGAGATCGAAGGAAGAACCCTCCTTCCGCACGTCCGCCGGAGCGAGGTTGACGGTGATCTTTCTCGAAGGGAATTTTCTGCCGCTGTTTTTGACGGCGGAACGCACGCGCTCGCGCGATTCCCTGACGGCGGCGTCCGCCAGCCCGACGATCTCGAACGCCGGCAGACCGTTATTCATATCCACTTCCGCCTCCACGGGGATCCCTTCCAACCCGTTGAGCGCGAAACAGGCTACCTTCGCAAACATATCACCACCGCATGGACGCGAAATCGAGGGGATATTGCGCCAAGGCGATCCCCGCGTATTTCGCATAGGAAAACACGCCCAAGACGACGGCAAAGAGCACGATCGCCGCGTACACGGCGGTGGAAACGCCCGCCTTTTCGCCCATCAGCGTAACGGTTTTATTTTCCTGCGAAACCAAAAGCCGCGCCGCCAGCACGATAAACGCGTAGTAAAATACCGACGCCGCCGAAAAGCCCGAAACGAACGCCTGCGGCGCGAACGCGGCGTATATCCATGCGCTTAAAAACGCCGCCGTGAGCACGAGATAGGGCAAAACCACCTGTTTTTTGAAAAAGTCGCTTTTATATTCGCTCTTCGAAATATAGGCGTAAATCACGTATACCGTGCTGTAAATGAAGGAAAAGAGCGCCAGCAGCGAAAGCACGGTGTTCCCGAAAAAGAACTTTGCCGAAGAAAGTTGTTCCGCCTGATGGGAAATGAGCCAGCCGAGAACGTTGGACGCGTTGTGCGCGGCGTACTTTGTGGAAATTTCCGTAAAGGGCGCGGCGAAGAATCTTTGCAAAAACGCGCCGGCGGAAAGCCCCGATTCCACGAAATACACGTTGTAGGAAAAGAGGAAGGTGAGCGCCGTCCATACCGCCGCGCCGAGAATAAACGCCGCAAGAAAGACGACGACGAACAAACTGCGCGTCCGCGCGGCGGCAGCCGCGTTCCCGACCCCGCGCTCCTTCGCCGCTTTGTATTGTCTGTACAAGGCGAAACAGAATACGGCGGCAAGACCGACGAGGAGAAAGATCCCCTGCGTTTTGACCGAGACCGCCAGCGCGTACCCCGCGCCGGAAAGCGCCAGATACGCGTAAGCGCGTTTGTTCGCCTTGCCGGCGTTTTTATAAAATTCCGCGATGAAATGCACCGAAAGC
>CALVUL010000054.1 GCA_944363555.1 uncultured Clostridia bacterium | reverse complement strand
TCTGGTGCCGCCGGTCGGGGTCGAACCGACACGGTATCTCTACCGCGGGATTTTGAGTCCCGTGCGTCTGCCAATTTCACCACGGCGGCAAATTATTTTCTTAAAAATGCAAACGATGAAGGTAAGGCTTGCATTTTTTTCTGCAATTTGTTAAAATGAATACATCCGTACGGATCGTGGATAAATCATACCACACATCGCTGTAAAAATCAACAAATTTGACGGGGTTTTATGGAAAAATTACTTTTGATCGACGGCAACAGTTTAATCAACCGCGCGTTTTACGCCAACCCGCCGATGATGACGAAAAACGGCGTGCCGACCGGCGCGGTGTTCGGCTTTATCAACATGCTTTTCAAGGCGATCAAGGATATAGAGCCGTCGCACCTTTCCGTCGCGTTCGACGTGCACGCGCCCACCTTCCGCCACGAAATGTACGCCGCGTATAAGGGCACGCGGAAACCCATGCCGGACGATCTGCGCCCGCAGATCCCCCTGCTGAAAGAGGTGCTTTCCGTTATGCGCGTGAATATGCTGGAAAAGGCGGGATGGGAAGCCGACGACATCATCGGGACGGTGGCAAAACGCGAAAAGATCCCCACCGTGATCATTACGGGGGACAGGGACGCATTTCAACTCGTGGACGACAGCACGGCGGTGTATTTCACCAAAAAGGGGATCAGCGATCTCGACGTGCTGAACAGGGAAAATTTCCGCGAAAAGACGGGCATTTCGCCGGAACAGGTCGTCGAACTCAAAGCGTTGATGGGGGACGCATCCGATAACATTCCCGGGGTCGCCGGCGTGGGGGAAAAGACGGCGAAACTGCTTTTGGAAAAATACGATACGGCGGAGGGCGTGTACGCGCATCTCGGCGAGATTACGGGGAAACTGCACGAAAAACTCGCCGCGGGGGAGGCGGACTGCCGCCTTTCCAGAACCCTCGCCACCATCGAAACGCATGCGGATATCGAATATTCTTTCGACGATATGAAACTCGTCATGCCGTTTCCCGCGGCGCTCAAAGCGAAGTTCGGCGAACTGGAATTCCGCATCTTCGCCAAAAAGGACGAACTTTTCGCCGCGGACGGCGCGCAGGGCGTTTCGCAGGAAGTACGGTGCAGGGAGATCAAGGATAAAAGTGATTTGACCGGCGCGCTTTCCGCCAAGACGCTGTACGTCGTTTTCGAGGAGGATCTCCACGTTTACGACGGGGAAAGCGAATATCTCGTCAAGGTGAAAGACGGGTTTTTCGACGAGGGCGTGCTGTATTCCGAAGCGGTGGAAGCGCTGGGCGCGGCGATGGGGGAAGATAAGAAGATCGTTACGTACAATCTCAAGGATCTGATGCACCGTTTCGACGGGCTCGGCATGCGTTTCGCCGCCCGTTTCGAGGATGTTTCCGTCATCAAATATCTCGCCGATTTCACGGGCAGGGACGAATCCTTCGCCTATGTTTGCGGCGAATACGGCGTTTCGGATAAAACGCAGGGGCATTCGCTTGCGGAGATCTACCGCCGTCTTTCGGAAAAGATGGCGATAGAGGGGATGGAGAAACTGTACAGGGAAGTGGAACTGCCTCTCGTGCACGTGCTCTATTCGATGGAGCGGGAAGGTTTCAAGATCGACCGCGCCGCCCTCGAGGAGATGGGCGCGGTTTATGCGGGGGAACTGAAAAATCTCGAGGCGCGCATCCATCTGCTTTCGGGGGAGGAATTCAACCTCAATTCCCCCCAGCAACTCGGGAAGGTGCTCTTTGAAAAACTCGGCTTAAAACACGCGAAAAAAACAAAAACGGGTTATTCCACTTCCGCGGAGGTGCTGGAAGAGATCGCTTCCGAGCACGAGATCGTACCGCTGATCCTCAGATACCGCCAGCTGCAGAAGTTGTATTCCACCTATATCGAGGGGTTCAAGCCCCTCATCGACCCCAAAACGGGGCTGGTGCACACCTCTTTCAACCAACTCGTTACCACCACGGGCAGGCTTTCCAGCAAAGAACCGAATTTGCAAAACATCCCCGTGCGCGACGAACTCGGCAAGGAGATCCGCCGCTTTTTCATCCCGCGGGACGCCGATCATATCCTTGTCGGCGCGGATTATTCGCAGATCGAATTGAGGCTTTTGGCGCATTTTTCCGGTTGTCCCGCGCTGATCAGGGCGTATAACGAACAGGAGGACATCCATACCGCCACCGCCGCTACGGTGTTCGGCGTGAAAAAGGAGGATGTAACGCCGCAGATGCGCCGCAGCGCGAAAGCGGTCAATTTCGGCATCATCTACGGCATCAGCGAATTCGGCTTGGCGAAAAATCTGAAAATTTCCAACGCGCAGGCGCGGGAGTACATCCGCACGTATTTCGAAAAATATCCGGAAGTGAAGGAATATATGGACCGCAACGTGGCGTTTGCCAAAGAACACGGGTATGTTTCCACTTTGTTGGGGCGCAAGCGGTATATCAGGGAATTGAAATCGAGCAGTTATAACCAGCGCATGTTCGGCGAACGCGCGGCGATGAATATGCCGCTGCAGGGCAGCAGCGCGGACATCATTAAGGTCGCCATGGTCAACGTGTTCGAAAAATTGCGGGCGGGCGGTTTTCGTTCGCGCCTGATTTTGCAGGTGCACGACGAACTGATCATCGACTGCCTGAAATCGGAAAAGGACGACGTGGAGAAACTCCTCGTATACGAGATGGAAAACGCTGTCAGCCTGAAAGTGCCGCTCACGGTGGAAACCGAAGTCGGCGAAACGTGGTACGACGCGAAATAAACGGAGGGAAAAATCGTGAAAATTGCGATAACCGGCGGCATCGGCAGCGGCAAAAGCACGGTTGCCCGTGTCGCGCGGGATATGGGGTTCAAAGTCGCCTCCTGCGACGATACGTACGCCCGTCTCTGCCGCGACGCGGATTTTTTAAGGGAACTCGGGACGCTGTTTCCCGCCGCGGTGAAGGGAGACCCGCCCGCGCTCGACAGAAGGGCGCTCGCCGAAGAGGTGTTTTCCTCCGAAGCCCGCCGCGCCCTTCTCAACGATTTCACCCATCCGCGCATCATGGCGGCGATGGAGAAGGAAATCGGCGGCGGGACCGCCTTTTACGAGGTGCCCCTCCTCTTCGAGAGCGGGCTTAAAGGCTGTTTCGACGAGATTATCGTCGTGCTCAGGGAAAGAAACGCGCGCATGGCGGCGGTCGCGGCGCGCAGCGGATTGACGGAAGAACAGATAAAAGCGCGGATGCGCGCCCAGATCGATTACGACGCCTTCGATTTTTCCGGCTGCCGCATCCTTCGTAACGACGGCGACATTGAAACGTTGCGGGCGCGGGCGAAAGAACTCATCGCCGCGCTGACGGCGGGCGCGGTATAAACGGGGGGAATATTGCATAAACTTTCCGTATGGAAAGAGAGAAAAAAGCGCGAAAACGCGCGGTCGCCGCTCTTGTCGCCGCGGCGGTTGCCGCGCTTGTTTTCGCGGGCTTTTACCGCTTTGCGGAAAGGCAGTGGATCTATCCGCTGCGATACGGCGAAAGCGTGGAACGTTACGCCGGCGCTTTCGATCTGGAAAACGCGCTGGTTTACGCGCTTATGAAAACGGAATCGGGTTTCGACGCCCGCGCGGTGAGTCCGCGCGGCGCGAAGGGATTGATGCAGCTGACCGACGGCACGGCGGCTTTCGTCGCCGCGAAATTCGGAAAAACCGCGTACGACGTGTTCGATCCCGATACGAATATCGCTTTCGGCTGTTATTATCTTTGGTATTTATCGAAAAAATTCGCCGATCCCGCCACGGCGCTCGCGGCGTACAACGCGGGGGAGGGCAACGTTGCTATGTGGCTGAAAGACGATCGTTATTCCGCGGACGGCAAAACGCTTTTTTCAATCCCGTATCGGGAAACGAAAAATCACGTCCGCAAAACCCTGCGTTACCGCGAAAAATATCAAAAGATTTATAAAATGTAAAAAAACGGTTGCGAATTCCTTGACAAAACGGGCGAAATACATTAAAATAATTTGTGCTTGTGAGGGTGGCGGAATTGGCAGACGCGTACGTTTGAGGGGCGTATGGTTATCCGTGTGGGTTCAAGTCCCATCCTTCACACCATGTTTAGTGGATAAAAATGCTGTCCACTGCAAAAACCTCGGAAAACGGTGCGTTTTCCGAGGTTTTTTGCTGTTTTTCGGGCAAAAACGGGACTTTTACGCACCTTCAAAACAGGTTTCGATTTTGTGCTGTCTTTTGACCGTTTTAATGGATACCGGACGGGAATAAAACAAGTCCGCCCTTAAATGCGGCTTTTGGCCGCCTTGTCGTTCTTCCTCATCATAATACCGCAGAGGGTATTATTACTTCGTCATCGCGCCAATTCATCCCAAAATACGCTATTTAAGGGTGCGAATCAATTTAAAGCGGGCAGATCGTTTTAGATACAAGGCAAAGCCCTGGGCAATAGCGGCTCCTATTGCCAAGGGGTTTAACGCAGCAGATGGGGTGGTATGCCCGCTTTAAATCGGATTTGTTTTACGCCCGTCCGGTATTGCAAACAGGACTTGAACCCTGCGATTTTTTGGGCGACCAAATTTTTTTACTGTCACATATTTTTATGGACAATTTTTGATGGCTTATGCAAGTTTGTCGGATAGGCTTGTTTATTTTTTAATCCAAAGGCAAAAAGAATATCTTTTATGAATTTTGGAGTAATGTAGTCGCTATTTCTGATGTTCTGCAACGGTGATAGACAACAAGTTTTTTATATGGTAAATAAGATTGTTTGAAATTTAGTCGGACAATGATTGCGATTTTAGTTGACAATTATATAATAAAGGTGTATTTTAAAAAAGAGGCATAAGTATGAAAACGATTCAAATAAAGGATAAAAAGAACACGCGCATGATTGCGCACAGAGGGTTAAGCGGGATCGAGCGTGAAAATTCCGTTTCCGCATTCGTCGCTGCCGGCAACCGCGATTATTACGGGATAGAATGCGACGTACATGTTACCAAAGACGGAAAATATGTGATTTATCATGACGATACGACTGGACGTCTTTGCGAAAAAGATTTGCGGATTGAGGAAACTGATTATGAAGAACTTGCCCGCTTGCGTCTGCTTGCAAGCGGAAAAACGGTGGTGTATGATCGCATTCATCAGATTCCCACGCTGCAAGAATATCTTGAAGTTTGCGCGCGCTATAATAAAGTTGCAGTAATCGAATTGAAACATGCGATGATAGAAAAAAACATTGCGGAAATTATCGAGATATGCAAAGCGGAATACGATTTAAGCAAAATTATTTTTATATCTTTCGCTTATGAAAATTTGGTTACGGTCCGTAAGCTTTTGCCGCAACAAAAATTGCAATATCTTGTAGATTTTTATGCGGCAGATCTGATCGATAAGCTGAAACGGTATGATCTTGATTTAGATATAAATTACCGTTCGCTTACGGCGGATTGCGTGAAAGTTCTGCACGATAAAGGCATTGTAATCAATTGTTGGACTTGCGACGACACCGACAGTGCGAATAATTTGATTGCGTGGGGCGTAGACTTCATAACATCCAATATATTGCAGTAAAAATTTATGCAGGAAAATTTTTGTAAAAAATTGAATACAAAAAGGCGCAAACCGGCGGGATGCGCCTTTTTGTATTTTTAAGTACGGTCAAAATTTGAAAGAATCAAAACGATAGTTTTTCATTTTGATGACCGCTGCGTACTGCGTGGGGGTGATCCCCGTAATTTTTTTAAATTGCGTGGAAAAATATTGTACGGAATCGAAGTCCAGATATTCGCTGATTTCTTTCATCGACATTTTGCCTTCCGCGATCAGCTCATGTGCACGCACGTTGCGGCGTTCCGTGTTGCGGGCAATATGCGAAAAAAGACGATGCGCCATATCGGGACGCTGCCCGTCGGGTTTATGAACAGTCTCGGCAGCGGCAGGTATTATACGGTTACCGATCCCGCCATGGAGGGCGATCTTACGCTGTATGCGATCTGGCAGGAGATCATTGTAAACGGCAGCACGGAGTATTTCGTCTATGAAAAGGGCGCCTCC
>CALVUL010000053.1 GCA_944363555.1 uncultured Clostridia bacterium | reverse complement strand
CGAAATGGCGTTTCACCACTTCCGCGTTGGAACCGACGACGATGACCGCCTCCTCCAGCCCCGCGGCGACGGCTTCGTCGACAATATAATCGATGATGGGACGATCCACGACGGGCAGCATCGATTTCGGTATCGCCTTGGTAACGGGCAGAAAGCGCGTTCCGAGCCCCGCCGTGGTGATCACGGCTTTTCTGATTTTACGCATATCGTTTTCCCCCGTTATTTTCCGTATTTTTCCTCGATCGCCGCGATCTTTTCCACGCGGCGGCTGTGTCTGCCGCCTTCGAACTCGCCGTCCAAAAAGGCGTCCACGATGTCGCACATCAGCCCCGCGCCGATGACGCGCGCGCCGAAAGCGAGCATATTGGCGTCGTTATGCGCCCGCGACATGCGCGCGCTGTACGCATCCTGACAGTGGGCGCAGCGGATGCCGCGGATCTTGTTTGCCGCAATGGAAATGCCGATGCCCGTGCCGCAGATGACGATGCCGAACCGGCATTCCCCCGATAAAACCGCCGCCGCGGCTTTTTCCGCATAATCCGGATAATCCACGGACGCCGTTCCGTCGGTGCCGAGATCGATAAATTCCGTCCCCCGCGCAGCGAGGTACTTTTCCAGTTCGCCTTTGAGCGCGAACCCGCCGTGATCGCAAGCGATCGCTACTTTCATACGCATTCTCCTTTCTTTACAGATCTTCTCCGTTCATTATTTTTTTCATGATGACGTTGCAGGCGCGCTCGATCTGATGCGAGCACGCGATATAATCGTTTTCGCTGCCGCCGAAGGGATCTTCTATATCCGCGCCGCCGGCGATGTCCGCCATGCTCTTTGCCTTTTCCGCGTCGACGGCGAGGCGGTGCGATTCCGTCATGCACACGATATAATCGCTGCGCTTCACCATCTCTTCGGTAAGCCTGCGGGAGCGGAACGCACCCACCCTGACGCCCAACTGGCGGAGGGCTTTTTTTGCGTTTTCGCTCATCTTGCAGCCCTCTTCGGCATTCAGCCCCGCGGAGGAAACGGCGATCCCTTTGACCCCCGCCCATTTCAGTTTCTGTTTCAGGATGGCTTCCGCCATCGGCGAACGGCAGGTATTGCCGCTGCAAACAAACAAAATCCTCTTCACCGCCGCTCACCTTCTCCGTATTTCCCGACGGCTTTGCAAAGCCGGTTGAGCACCCCGTCGTACACGCCGCCGCTGCCTTCAGGCTCCACCGCGATGATGAGATCCGCCGCCTTTTCCCCTTCCCGCAAAGCGGAAAAGAGATTTGCCGCCATTTCCTCCGCGTTTCCGCCGAGGGAAACGGCGTTGCGCCCGCCGAAAGACGCCCGCGCCCGCGTTTCGCACAAAATGAGCGCGCGCCTGCCTTCCGCAACCGATTTATCGTACAGCGCCGCGGCGGCTTTTTCGTCCCCCGCGGCGAAACGCGCCGTATCGCAGCGGGGCATATAGTGCCCGTACTTGACGCCCGGGGAACGGATCTTATCGCCTTCCTTATGCTGCGCGACAACGCAGTCCCCCGCCACGGAAGCGATCATCTCCCTTGTAATCAGCCCCGCGCGCAGGATGCGCGGCACGCGTTCGGTTACGTCCAGCACGGTGCTCTCGATCCCCCCCGAACATCTGCCTCCGTCGAGGATCAGCGGGATCTTTCCGCCGAGATCCTCGTACACGTGCGCCGCGGTTACGGGGCTGACGTGTTTGGAAAGATTCGCCGACGGCGCGACGACGGGCACATCGACCGCCGCGAGAAATTTCCGCGCGCCGGCGTGGGAAGGCATGCGCACCGCGAGGGTGTCGCCGCCGCACACCGCCTCTTTGCATACGAGGCCTTTGGAATAAAAGACCATCGTCAGCGGCCCCGGCATGAACGCCTCTTTGAGTTTCAGGGCATAGTCGTTTTCGATATATACGAGTTTGTCGAGTTCGTAACGCGGATGAACGTGGGCGATGAGCGGGTTATCCGTCGGCCTGCCCTTGACGGCGTAGATCTTTTTCACCGCTTCGGGATCGAAACCGTTCGCGCCGAGTCCGTACACCGTTTCCGTGGGCATGGCGACGAGTTCGCCGCCGAGCAGCAGTTTTTTCGCCAGCGCCACGCTTTCCTCCGTTACGGGAAGTATTTTCGTTTCCATATCACCACACGTCGTCGTCCGCGGGGGGCGTAAATCCCGCGTCCGCCCCGTTCAGGCGCGCCGGTTCGCCGTCGTCCCACGGCACGTCTCCGTCCTGCGGCGGCACGTAATCGTCCTCGGGGGGAGGTCCGTTTTCCGCTCCGCCCCCCCGCGGCGCGGAAGGCACGGCTTCGTCGGAAAGATTCAGGAACTTCGTGCACTCCCCTTTGAAATACAGTTTGACGACGCCCGTCGGTCCGTTTCTGTGCTTTTCCACGAGGATCTCCGCCACGTTCGCCTGCACTTTCCCTTCCGCCATGTCCTTCGCCTCGGCATACTTATCGGGGCGGTGGATGAACATGACGATGTCCGCATCCTGCTCGATGGCGCCCGATTCGCGCAGATCGCTCAGCTGCGGCTTATGCCCCGTACGCGATTCCACCGCGCGGGAAAGTTGGGAAAGCGCCAGAACGGGCACTTTGATCTCCTTGGCGAGGATCTTCATGTTCCTCGAAATTTCCGAAATTTCGTTCTGCCGGCTGTCGCTGCTGTTGCGCGTGCCGGAATTCATCAGCTGCAGATAGTCGATCATCACCAGATCGAGCCCGTATTTGCGCTTTAAGCGGCGGCATTTGGAAAGCATTTCCGCCGGCGTGATCATCGCGGAATCGTCGATGAAGATCTTCGCGGCGTTGAGTTTGTTCTGCGCCTCGGCGAGCCGTTTCCATTCGTCCTTGTCGAGCTGACCTTTCAGCGCCTTCTGCATACTCACTTCCGCAAGCGAGCACAGCATGCGCTGGGTGAGTTGTTCCCTGCCCATTTCCAAAGAGAACACCGCGCAGACCTTGTTCTGCGTGGTGGCGATGTTTTCCACGATGTTCATGGCAAACGAAGTTTTCCCCATCGCGGGGCGGGCGGCGAGCAGCACGAGGTCGGTTTCGTGCAGCCCGTTGGTAAGCAGATCGAACTGCCTGAACCCCGTCTGCAATCCCTGAAAAGCGTCCTTGTCCTTGCTGATGGCGTTGAAACGCTGCAAGACCTCCGGAACGAGGGCGTCGATGCGCACCATGGACGAGGTATCGAGAGACATGGACACATCGAAGATCTCCTTTTCCGCGAACGCCACGCTCTCGCCCTTATCGGAACTCTCCACGGCGTTCTGAATGATCGCCTGCGAACTGCGGATGAGCCGCCTCAAAACGGCGTCCCGCTTGACGATGTCGAGATAATAGCGGTAATTCGCCGTGGACGGCATGATCTTGGTGAGATTGGTCAGATAGGAGATCCCGCCCGCCGCCTCGAGGTTGCCTTCCTTTTCCAACTCGTCGATGAGGGTAACGAGATCGACGGGAACGTTCTGTTTGTTGATCTCCGCCATCGCGTTGAAGATATAGCCGTGCGATTCGGAATAAAAATCCTCCTCGCAAAGTTGGGAGATCACGTCGAGCTGAATGTCCCGATCCACCGCGAGGCAGCCCAAAAGCGACTGTTCCGCCTCGAGATTGTGCGGCATTTCCCCCGTGAACGCCTTTTTTCCCTTGTTTTTCTTTTCGTTTTTTTCCTGCGGCATCGCTTATGCCTCCCCGCCGTTTTTCTTCAATCTGCAGCGCTTGCCGAGGGCGTTTTTCAAAAGATCCCTCAACTCCGCCACGCTGCCTTCTTCGATCTTCGCCTTCTCGATGATGAAGGCGATCTTCGTGTTGACGTACAGATAGATAAACCGCCCGTTTTCCGCCGCGCGGTAAATGCTCGCGTAAAACACGTCCTTTTCCTTGATTTTGCCCTTCACCTTGTTTTCCACGGTGAATTTATCTTCGTAAAAAGTGTATACGTTTTCCACGGCGGAAAAATCCTTCGCGCCCGCAAGCAGGTCCTTTGCCGCGCGGCTTGCCGAAACGAACCCCAGCGCGATAAGCAGCGCGCCGAACGCCGCAAAGATGCCGGCGCAGAGCAGGAACACGGGATTCGCCGTAAACAGGGCGACGACGAGCCCCGCCAGTGCCACGGACAAAAACACGACCGCCCTCGCCAGCCTGCCGCTGCGGATAAATTCCGTATAGCGCATGAACACTTTCAGATCCTGTTCCGCGTTTTTATAGCGCGCCCTTACCATAACGCTTACGCCCCGACGGACAAAAATGCCGAAAGGGTATCCCCGAACACCCGCATCGCGCCGTCGAACGCGTCTTTTTTCGTGAGATCGACGCCGGCGATTTTCAGAAGGCTTACGGGGTCGGCGCTGCCGCCGGAAGAGAGAAACTTAAAATAATCCTCTACGGCGGGCTTCCCTTCTTTTAAAATGCGGTCGGCGATAAACAGCGCGCTGACAAGCCCCGTGGCGTATTTGTACACATAAAAAGAGGTGTAAAAATGCGGGATGCGCGCCCATTCGTAGGAAATTTCCTTATCGCTTTCCACCGCTTTGCCGTAATAGGCGCGGTTCAGGCGCAGATATTTTTTGCAAAGGCTTTCCTTCGTAAGCGGCACGCCCTTTTGCGCCATCTCGTGCGCGGCGTATTCGAATTCCGCGAACTGCGTCTGCCGAAACAGCGTGGTGCGGATCATTTCCAGAAGATAGGAAAGGAGATACTTTTTCAGTTTTTCGTCCTTCGCCTTGCCGAGGATATGGCGCAGCAGCAGCACTTCGTTGACCGTGCTCGCCACTTCCGCGACGAAGATCTTGTAATCCGCCTTGGCGTACGGCTGAGTGCGGTTGGAAAAATACGAATGGATGCTGTGCCCCATTTCGTGGGCGATGGTAAACACGTCGTGCGTGGTTTTCTGATAGTTGAGGAGAACGTACGGATGCACTTCGTAACAGGAAGTGGAATAGGCGCCGCTGCGCTTGCCGTCGTTTTCGAACACGTCGATCCAACGCTCGTCGAAGGCTTTTTGCAGCAGGGAAACGTACTCCCCGCCGAGGGGCGCGAGCCCCTCTTTCACGAGGGCGCAGGCTTCTTCGTATTCCAGTTTCAGATCGGCGTTTTCCACGACGGGCACGTACATATCGTACATGTGCATTTTATCGAGTTTCAGCGCGTTCTTCTTCGCCTCGATGTAGCGATGCAGAATCGGCAGGGCGCGGTGCACCGCGTCCAGCAGATTTTCGTAGACGGCGATATCCACGTCCTCCCCCGCGAGGGCGCGTTCCAGACAACTTTTGTAGCCCCGCGCTTTCGATAAAAACACATCCTTTTTCACGCTGCCGGAATACGTGGCGGTAATGGTGTTGATCAAGGAAATATACGCGCCGTAATACGCCTTGAAGGCGCGGCGGCGGAACGCCCTGTCCCCGCTCTGCATGCACACCGAATACATCCCGTGGGTCACGCGCACCTTTTTCCCGTCCCCGTCCCTGACGGTGGGAAAGGGAAAATCCGCGTTGTCCGTCATCGTGAACACGTCGCGGAACGCCGAATAGACGTCGCCGCCGAGGGCAAGCACCTTTTCCGCCTCCTCGCCGAGCACGTGGGGTTTGTCTTTGAGCACCGTTTGCAGCATATAATCGTAATCGGAAAAATCCCCGTCGGCGATGCAGTTTTGCAAAAACGCCTCGTCGAGGGAGGTCAGTTCCGGCAGGATGAAGGCGGTATCGGCGTTGAGCCTGACCAGAAGCGACTGCGCCCGCGCGATATAGCCGCCGTTTTCCGCGGCGGAAGTATCCTGATCGAAGAGCATGTGCGCGTAGACGTACAGCCGCTCGATCTTTCTCGAAACCTCGTCTTGTTTTTTCAGGCAGGCGAGGAGTTGTTTTTTATCCCCCAACTTGCCGCGGAAGGCGGCAAAGGAGGTCTTTTCCGCTTCCCCGTACGCTTTTTCCCATGCGGCGGGGCTTTCGTAAAGGTCGTTTAAATTCCAGTAATATTTCGCGTCGATCTCGCTTCTTTTCAAGGCGTTTACCTCCTGTTTTTCCGAACGGAATACGATGAAAAACCGTTTAATTTTTGTTGCTGTGAATGGGCGCGGGGATCTTGCCGCCGCGGCGGATGAACTTTTCCGCCGACGCCCGCTGCACCGCCATGACGGGCGCCCTGCCGAGCAGCCCGCCGAATTCCACGAAATCCCCTACGTTTTTATCCGGCACGGGGATGACGCGCACAGCCGTCGTTTTATTGTTGATCATGCCGATGGCTGCCTCGTCCGCGATAATGGCGGCGATGGTGGAATCGGGGGTGTCCCCGGGGATGGCGACCATATCGATGCCCACGCTGCAGACGGCGGTCATCGCCTCGAGTTTGTTGAGCGTCAGTTCGCCGCAGCGCGCGCCTTCGATCATGCCGTAATCCTCGCTGACGGGGATGAACGCGCCGGAAAGCCCGCCGACCTTGGAACTCGCCATCACGCCGCCCTTTTTCACCGCGTCGTTCAAAAGCGCGAGGCATGCCGTCGTCCCGTGCGTGCCCACGCGTTCCAGACCGATCTCCTCCAGAATATGCGCCACGCTGTCCCCCATCACGGGCGTGGGCGCGAGGGAAAGATCGACGATGCCGAATTCCGCGCCCAGCCGCCGCGACGCTTCCGTGGCGATGAGCTGACCGGCGCGGGTGATCTTGAAGGCGGTCTTTTTGATGATCTCCGCAATTTCGGCGATGTCCGCGTCGGGGTTGTTTTTCAGCGCGTGATGCACGACGCCCGGACCGGAAACGCCGACGTTGACGACCTTTTCCGCCTCGCCAACGCCATGGAACGCCCCCGCCATGAAAGGATTATCCTCCACCGCGTTGCAAAAGACCACGAGTTTGGCGCAGCCGAATCCGTCGGTATTTCTCGTCCGTTCCGCCGTCGCTTTCACGATCCTGCCCATCAGCGCGGCGGCGTCCAGATTGATGCCGGCTTTCGACGAGCCGATGTTGACGGAAGAACAAACCCTGTCGGTCGTGGCGAGGGCTTCGGGAATGCTTTCGATAAAGGACCGTTCAAAACTCGTCATCCCCTTCTGCACGAGGGCGGAATAGCCGCCGAGAAAATCCACGCCGACGGTCTTTGCCGCCTCGTCGAGTTTCCTTGCGAGCACGACTTCCTCCCCCGCGAAATTCGCCGTCAAAAGGGACGCCGGCGTTACGGAAACCCGCTTGTTGACGATGGGGATTCCGTACTCCTTTTCGAGGTCCTCCGCCACTTCGACGATGCGTTCGGCATAGGAACAGATCCTGTCGTAACACGCCGCCGCCGTTTTATGCGCGCTTTCGCGGATGCAGGGAATGAGGGAAATGCCCATCGTAACGGTGCGCACGTCGAGGTGCTCTTTTTCCACCATGTCGATCGTTTCAAAAATTTCTTTCTTGCTTAACATGCCTTGCTCCGCCGTTAAATTTTATGCATCGCGTTGAAGATGTCTTCGTGCTGCACGTGAATGCTCACGCCGATCTTTTCGCCGAGGGTCTTGAGCGCGTCGCCGAGCGCGGCGAGAGGCAGCGCGCTTTTCGAAATATCCGTATACATCAGCATCGTGAAATTCCCGCTTAAAATCGTCTGGGAAATATCCTCGATGTTCACCGCGTTTTCCGCGAGAAGCGCGCTCACCGCGGCGATGATGCCGGGCTTGTCTTTACCGATCACAGTTACTACCGCTTTCATATTCTTTTTCCTTTTTGTTTGTTTTTATAGTGATTTCACATATCCAGCAATCTGTCGAACCCCACGAGCACGTTGCCGTGGGTGTACACCTTGATGTGCTCCCCTTTTTCAAATTCCGGAGGTTTCTTTTCGGTATCCATCCATACTTTCCGTTCGAAAAATTCCTGCTTTTTCGTATTGTATTCCAGAAAATAGAGGGTGGAAAACTCCAAACCGTCCCGTACTTCGAGTTCGCTGCCGTAGCGGTCGAATTCCCCCACCGTGCCGTTAGAGGTGCCCACCTCGATGCCTTTGAGCAGTTTGCAGTAATTCCGCACCCTTTTAAAGGGGATGCCGAGATAGATGAAGGAAAAGATCACGAAGATCCCCGCCAGAACGAAACAGATGAGTTTGATCCACCATATATCGGGGGATTTATACGGTTGCAGAAAATACGCGATCCATACGCCGACGGAGGCGATCGCGTAAATGCCCAAAACGACGAAATAGACGGCGAGATACTTCTTTTTCTGTTTCTTGATGGAGGAAAAATCGCTTTCGTTATAGATTTTTTCCATGGTTTTCTCCTTTTACATACGGTTTTTGTAATCGGTGCGCACGTATTGCAGCCTGCCGCCTTCTTCCCTGTACAGTTCCACTCTGTCGGAAAATTCCGCCATCACGTAGGCGGGGTTCTGGCGCACCCTGTAATAGCGCGGGCGTTCTTCCGCATTCTCCCGCAAAGGCGGTTCGTTTCCCGCCGCGCGTTCTTCGGCGGCGTCCGCCCGCCGCGGCTCTTTCTCCGGCGCGCTCCCTTCGCCGACGATCTGCGCCGAAAAGCGGCGTTTTTCCCTTTTCCCCTTCCTGACGGGGCGCAGAATGCGGTAAACGACGGAAACGACGGCGTACGCCACGCAGAGGCACAGCGCGAGGTGAAACAGCGCGAACCCCGTTTCGCTGCCGCCGATCCAGCCGAAAGCGATCTCCGCCAGCGCGCCCGCCACGATGCAGAACAGCAGCGGCTGCAGCCGGAAAACGCTTATGATCTTGTAAATCACCGTGAACAGCGCCGTGAAAAAGGAACGGACAGCGCCGAAGATCACGTAATTTCTGACGTACAGCATCTCACAATCCGAAGAGCGACGTCAGCCATTTGCCGACGTCCGCGCGCGCGCCGGAAAACCATTTCATAAATCCGCTCATCGCCCATTTGGGCACGACGCCGATGATCTGATCTTCCGTGCAACAAGCCATTTCCGAACGGCTGTCGTTGCTGTTTTCGCGGTTGTCGCCGAGATAGAAGATCTCGTTTTCCCCCACGATGTATTCCTTCCGCTCGGGCGATCGGTTGACGTAGGTCTTGCCGAGGGCGTACGCCTCTTCCAGTTTCTCTCCGTTCCGATACACTTCGCCGCCCTCGATGACGATGGTATCGCCCTCCATGCCGACGACCCGCTTGATCAGGCAGGTATCGTCCCCCTTTTCGCCGGCGATGATGACCACCGACCCGTATTCCGGCGCCCTGTAACGCTCCACGCACAGCACGTCCCCCGTATACAGCGTATCGTTCATCGACGGGCCTTCCACTTCGATATAATAGAAAAAACAGCGGTTCGCCCCGATGAACGCCGCAAGCCATAAAACGACGAACAGGAACGAAAACAGAAACCGCGCGTTGCTTTTGTTTTTGTTTTTATATTCGGTTATCCGTTCGCCGTAATCGTTCAAATCCTTTCCTCTCCGTTTCTTTCGACCGTTTTGCACATGCGGGAAACCTCGTCCGGCGAAAACAGCGCCACCCTGCCGCAGCCTTCGCACTTCATCCTGATTTCCGCGCCCGTCTTCAAAATTTTCCAGCGGAACGAGCCGCACGGATGTTTTTTCTTCGCTACGATAACGTCCCCTTCCCCGTACATGATCACACCCACAATATGTTGTTGAGCAGATAGTCGCCTTCGCACTCGAAAACCATCATATTGATTTTATCCATGCTCTTTAAATTCATTCCTTCCGCCGTCTTGAATTTCCGCACGGGAAAGGAAAGTTTGTGCCATACTTCGCCCCCGCCGATCTCCGCGGACGCGGAATAGATCTGCTCTTCCTCCGTATAAAGACCGGCGATGAGTTTTACCGTAACGCGCCCGCCTTTCGGGACGTACGCGTCGGCAAGGAGAATGCTCGTTTCCCGCGGTTTATCCGCGGCGGCGTTGATTTTCAGGCTTTTGACGCCGCCCTCGGAAGTAACGCCCTCGATTTCGAACACGCCCTTTTTTATCTCGATATAATCGTGCTTTTCCGTCTGCATCCACGGCAGAAGTCCGGCTGCGGCGGTCGCCGCGGGGATCATCATATAGCGGTTTTCCCGCGAGGAAAAAACGATGTTCGAGCGATTGTCGTTCAGAATTTCTTCCGGCGCGAATTTCTTCGCCGCCACGCGGGAAGAAACCGTAAAGCCGCCGGCGTAGCGCGCCTGCGCGAAAAACATCGCCTGCCCAGACAGACGGTATGGCATATAGCGGTAAACCGTGGTATCGCCCTCCTCCGAAACGGCTTTCGCCTTGAAATTCCAGCATCGGAGCGCGGGATCGACCGTCTCCTCCGCGGCGTAGAGGCAAAGATCCTTCAGATTTTCCCTTTCCGCCTTCACAGAAACCGACAGCGCGCCTTCGGAAACTTCCACGGAGATTTCCGGCGTTTCGGGGATCGCGCACGCCGCCCCTTTCAGATATTTGCCGAAAAACAGTTCCGCGTCTTCCGCGCAGCGGTAATCGAGCGTCCTGCTGCGCTGGGGCGCGTAGTTGATGCGCGCGAGCGTGCCCTGCGGGATGCGCGCCACGGTATCGTGGGCGCGGTCGACGTCGAAAAATCGGTTGTTCGTATTCGCCAGCATCAGCACGGGGCATTTCACGTACTGCGCGTAGGACTGCGGCTCGATCGCGGCGAGATACTTATACGATTCGTCGTTGAGTTCCGGCTCGGAACGGTCGCTGAACTTATAATAACCGCGGTAAGCGCGCCAGCCGGCGGAAAACGCCGCCACGAAACACTTCATATCCGCATCCAGCGTGGCGAGCTGCCAAAGCACCGTAGCGCCGTGCTTGATGCCCAGCGCGCCGAAACAGCTCACTTCGGGGCGGGTTTTTAAATAGTAGGCGGCATACTGCGCCACCGCGCTCCATTCGTACCAGCAGGTATGCTTGGCGTCGATCTCCACGCGGTGGATGTTGTCTTTCTCCGCCGTGGCGTTAGCGTAGGAAATATCTTCCGGATAAACGGTATAATGTTCCCCGCCGCCGTACGGCCCGCTGTAATCCGCCATCAGCACGTAATAGCCTTTTTTGGCGAAATACGCCACCGTGTTTTCGTCCGGCGAACGGGAATAGGAAGACATCAGAAGCAGCCCCGGCATCTTCGCTTTTTTTCTGTCTCTGCCGACGAGGGCGTAAATCTTCACCCGCCCTTTTTCCGTGCTACGCCCGCTGAAATACACTTTCTCGAACACGATGCCGTCCTTTTCGTATTCTTCCGCCCGCTCCTGCGCGACGGGAAGTTCCAAAGAAAAATCCGCCCAAAGCGTTACGGGCGTAAAAATCACTCCTGCCAAACCGTTTGCTCCTTAAAACGGAATTTCCGTCCGTTTTTTCACGAAAAGTTTTCTTTTACGCGTTTTTCCGCCGCGTTTCGCCGCGTGCGGAACGGTACTTTCGACTATTATACCATACTTTGCCGAAATTTCCTTGCTTTTTTCCGCGGTTTCAAAAATTTTATTTTAAAATCTTCGTTTCCCCGCCGCGAAAGGGAAATTTCCGCGCGGCGTTCCCCCGCGCGTTCGGTGCGTTTTTCCCCCGCCGCGGACACAACATATTGCGGCGCGGAAAAAATTTTTTCAAAAGCCTTGCGTTTCTTCGAAATATATTATATTATTATTAAGCGATAAAATCAAGGAATTTGCGCCGAATATGGGTTTTTGTACTTTTTCGAAGGAATATTCCGCATTGAACAACACGTCGGTGGAGAACGTTTTCATCTACGAATATCTGCCGCAAGCCACGGGCAACGCCGTAAAGATCTACCTTTACGGTCTGTTTTTGTGCCAGAACGCGGAATTCGATATGTCCCTGCCGTCGTTCGCCAAGGAACTTTCCCTGACGGAAGAAGAGGTGAAGGACGCGTTTTTATACTGGGAGGAATTCGGGCTGGTTACCATCCTTTCCGCCGATCCTTTCACCGTGAAATACCTGCCCTTTTCCGTCGGCGCGAAACCGCGGAAGATCAAACCGGAAAAATACGCCGCCTTTTCCGAAAGCGCGCAGATGCTTCTGCCTAAGCGCATGCTTTCCACCCACGAATTTTCGGAATATTTTTCCATCATGGAAACCTACGGCATCAAGCCGGAGGCGTTTTTGATGATCATCAAATACTGCGCGGACCTGAAGGGCGACGACATCGGCTATAAATACATCGCCGCCGTGGCGAAGGATTTCGGCGCGCGCCGCATCTGCACGCCCGAACAGGTGGAAGAGGAACTCGCCTCCTACACCCTGCGCACCGCCGATCTCGAAAGGATCTTAAAGGCGCTTTCCCTCCGCCGCAAACCGGAAATCGAGGATTCCAACTATTTTTACAAGTGGACGAAGGAACTCGGCTACGAGCCGGACAACATCGTCGCCGCGGCGAAAAGCATGAAGAAGGGCAGCATGAAAAAGCTCGACGAATTTATCCTCGAACTCTATCACCGCAAAGTGTTCACGAAAGCCGAAATCGAAAGTTATTCGCAGAAAAAACGGGAACTTTACGAACTGACGGTCAAGATCAACCGCGCGCTCGGGGTGTATTACGACGTCATCGACACGGAAGTCGATACCTACGTCGCTCCTTGGGTGAGCAGCGGTTTCGACGAGGAATCCCTCCTCTTTATCGCCCGTTACTGTTTCAAAAAGCGCAAAAACACCCCCGAGGGGATGGACGAAGTGCTTTCCCAACTGAAAAAGAACGGCGTCATCAGTTACGACAGCATCGCCCGATACTTCGTTTCGCTTTCCGCGGACGATAAATTCCTCGCCTCCGTTCTGGAGCGGGCGGGCGTGCCGCGCCGCCCCAACGGCTGGGACAGGGATCTGCTGCGGCAGTGGCGCGCATGGAATTTCAGCGAAGAGATGATCTTGGAGGCGGCGGCGCTGGCGGCGGGGAAAAATTCCCCTCTGCCCTATATGAATTCCGTGCTCGGCGCATGGAAGCAAAAAGGGATCTTCAGCAAAGAACTCATCGAACAGCCGAAAAAGCGGGATTCGGCGCACTTTGAAAACGAGAGAACGTATACGAAAGAACAACTCGATCGGCTCATCGACGACATCGACGACATCGAATTTTAAAACGCTATGGACATTAAAACTTATTACGCGAACCTCCGCGCGGCGGCGCAGGCGAAAGCCGCGCGCAACGCGGCGCGGGCGCGGGAAAATCAAACATTTAAAGAAAACGACAACCGCCTTGCGGAGATCGAGCGGGAACTCGCTTTCGCGGAGATCGCAGGCGATCGGAAAAGAGCCGAAACTCTTGAAAAAGAAAAACGGCAACGGAGGGCGGAAAACGACGCCGTCCTGCGGAAAATGGGGCTTACCGCGCGGGATCTTACCCCCGTTTACGCCTGCGAAAAATGCGGCGACACAGGCTTTATCGGCACCGCGCCGTGCTCGTGCTACCGGCGCGCGCTGGAACGGGCGGCGGCAGGCGACATCGGCGTTGCCGTGCGCGATCTGCCCGCGGCGGACGAAGCGAAGGCGGCACAACTCGGCATCCTTCACGAATACAAAAAACTGGGGCAGTTCGCCGAAAAATTCCCGCTGTCGGAAAAAAAGATCATCTATCTTTTCGGCAATACCGGCACGGGCAAGACGCTGCTCGCAGGCGAAACCGCGGCGCGCATCGCCGCGCGCGGGTACACCGTGGTGTTTTTGACCTCCTTTTCGATGAACGACGTGTTTTTGCGCTATCACGACCTGTTCGGCGAAAACCGCGCCGAAGAGATGAACGCCGTCATCGGCGCGGACTTCCTCGTCATCGACGATCTCGGTTCCGAACAGAATTTCAAAAACGTAACTTCCCCCTATCTTCTCAATCTTTTAAGCGAAAGGACGCTGCGCGGCAGATCCACCCTGATCACCGGAAATCTGACGCTGAACGAAGTGCTGCAAAACTACGGCGAACGCGTTTTCAGCCGGATGTTCGACAAGCGGCTTTCCATCACCATCCGCTTAAACGGCTCGGATAAGCGCACGGGGCTGTAAACCGCCGCGCTTTCATAAAAACGAAACGCGCCGCCCGCACCTGAAAAAGGTGCGGGCGGCGCGTTTTAAACGTCGGGCGCGCTTTCGCTTTGCCCGCCGCATACTCGCGCGATGCGCGCGGCGCAAAAAAGACGCCGCGTTTTTTACGCGAAAAGGCGGGTTTCGGCGTATCGTTTTTTCTGCCGCCGCAGTTTTGCGGCGGGAAAGCGCCGTCTGCAAAAAAGCCGGAACAAGGCGGCTATTCGCAGATACGGAACTCGTACTGCCGGCAGGCGCCGTTCCCTTTCAGCCCGTCTATGATGACGCCCATGTTCATCAGCGTGCCGCCCGCGTACGTCTTTCCCGTTTGCGGGCAGAAATACCGCCCGTCTTTTTTCAGCCCCTTCAGTTTCATTGCTTCCCACCGTTTGTCGTAATTCCCGTTGAGTTGCAGAACGGTAAGCAGAGCGCGCCGCCCGTCCTCGGAAACCAACAGCTGCGCCGCCATGCGCCGCTCGCCGGAAAAGGGGCTTTTTATCCTGTAAAACTTTCCGCCGAAGATCATGTCCCTGTATTCTTTATACCGTTCGTTGTAAGCGGCGATCTCTTCGGTCTCCGTTTCGGAAAGACCGCGGACGTCGAACTCGTAGCCGATAGAAAAATTCGAGGACGTGAGATAGCGGAATTCGAGATCCGACTGCTGGAACGTGCTGCCGCCGAACCCGCTCGTTACGTGCGAAGAGATCACTGCCGGCGGATAGGCGACGGTCGCGGCGTACTGCATTTTCACCCTGTCGAACGGGCTGGTGTTGTCGGATAGCCAGATCTGCGGGGAATAACAGAGCATCCCTAAATCGAACCGTCCGCCGCCCCCGCTGCAGTTTTCAAAGAAAACATGCGGGAAATCCCGCCTGAGCGCCGCATACAGTTTATATACGCCGAGCACGTAACGGTGCGCGATCTCCCCCTGCCTTTCGGCGGGATAAGCCGCGCTGCCGACTTCCGTAAGATAGCGGTTCATATCCCACTTGACGTAGGAGATGTTCGCGCTGAGGAGAAGATCGCGGCATTTGCGCTGCAAATAGGCAACGACGTTTTCGTTCGCCATATCGAGGACCAACTGGTTGCGCAGCACGGAAGGCTTTCTGCCGGAATTCAGGCACCAATCGGGATGACGGGCGTATAATTCGCTCTCCTCGTTCACCATTTCCGGCTCGATCCAGATGCCGAATTTCAGCCCCATGGCGTTGATCTTTTCCACCATCCGCGCAAAAGCGGGGAATTTTTCGGTATCGATTTCCCAATCGCCCAGCCCCGACCTGTCGTCCGGACGGTTTTTAAACCAACCGTCGTCGAGAACGACGGTGTCGATGCCGAGTTTTGCCGCCTTCCGCGCGCATTCGAGCAGGCGTTTTTCGTTCACGTCGAAGAAAAACGCCTCCCACGTGTTGAGCACGACGGGGCGCGGCGCGCTGCGCGGCATCGGCACGATATGTTCGAGGATGTGGTTGTGGAAGTTTCTCGACATTCCCCCGATCCCCGCGTCGCTGAACGTCAAAAGCGCCTCCGGCGTGTAAAATTTCTGTTCGGGATCGAGTTTCCAGCAGAATCCTTCGGGATGGATCCCCGTAACGGCGCGCACGCAGCCTTTATGCGTGCGCTCGATCTCATTTAAAAAGTTCCCGCTGTATACGAGGTTGCAGCCGATCACGCAGCCGCTTTCTTCCGTGGCGCAACGATCGGCAACGGCGAAAAAGGGGTTGAATTTATGCGACGTTGTACCCGTGACGCTCCCGAAGGAAAGAACGCCCTCCGGAAGAGACGTCCGCTGCGGGCGCATTTCGCAGGCGTAACCCCCCGTCAGGAAGATCGCCTGCTGCTCGTCGTAATACAGATCCAGACAGCAACTTGCCGCCTTCTCGATAAAAAACGGCTCTTTGCCGCAATTTTCAATAATCTGATAGCGGGCGATGACGTTTTCCTTTTCGTATACCGAATAGCAAAGCCTGATCCGCGCGCCGGAAAGGGGGTCCTCCTCCGTGACGACGAGGGTCTTTACGCCTTCCGCGTTCCGCGAATGCGGTAGCCCTTCCAAAGGAAGTCTGCCTTCGACGATCTCGTGCCCGCAATAGGTCGCAAGCGTGTCGCGGCAGCCGTCCGCACGGCGGATGCGCAGCGCGGACGTCCGCATATCCCCCGTTCCGAAACCGGAATATTCCTGTAAATCCGTATCGAGGGAAAAGCCTTCCCCGATCTCCTTGACATAAGGAGAAAAGGCGTAGTTCTGCCCCGCTTTGTAATCCGCAAGATCGGTATCGTCTATCTTTGCGCCGTAATAGATGTGCGAAAGGAATTTTCCGTAACGCAAACAAAAAATATAACTCGTAGCATCCGTATCCAGTTTAAA
>CALVUL010000052.1 GCA_944363555.1 uncultured Clostridia bacterium | reverse complement strand
GCGGGCCTTGATCGGTATTTTCCCGTAAAAAGCGGGCGGGGGTTTTAGCAAACTTCCGTAAAGGAGCGGGCGGGGTTTTATCGGGCAGAAGATTTATCGCAAAAAAACGGCGGGCCGCGGCAAACTTGCCGCGGCGCGCCTTCGCTTATCTTCCCGCCGCCTTGTCCGTTGTATCTCCCCGCCCCGCGGGGGAAGTTTGATCGAGCCGCGTCCGCGCGCAAAGTTTCGGGCAGATTTATCCGCGCCCGCGCGCAGCGTTTATATCGTTTATTTTAAAGGCGCGGGGCGGCGGGGGCGGTTACTGCCGCTCCACCATCACCACGGGCACGTATTTTTCCCCCGCCTGTTCCGTAACGGCGCGGCAGATATCTTCCTTGATTTCCCCGTCGCTCTTCTTGCAGGCGAAGGGAACGGCGACCTCGAAAATCACGTTGGTGCGGTGCGGCCCGACGACCGTTCTGAAATCGTGCATGAAATAACTTTCGTCCAGCCCGCGCACGATCGCGCCGATCTTTTCGCGCAGTTCCACCACGGCGGGGTCGTCGATCACGATGGGATCCAAATGCCCCGTTAAGGTGATGTTCGTTTCCCGCGCGAATTCCCGCTCGATCTCGTCCACCAGTTCGTGGGACTGCATCACGTCCACAGACGCGTTCAATTCGATGTGCACGCTGGCGTAATACTTGTTCGGCCCGAAACTGTACACGCTGACGTCGTGCACGCCCAGCACCTCTTTATGCGCGAAAATACGCGCCTTGATGGCGTCGATCACGGCGGGGTCCGCCGCCTGCCCGATGAGTTTGGACATCGTTTCCCGCAAGATCCCTATGCCGGAAAACGCCACGAACAGCGCCACCAGCGCCCCCGCGTAGCCGTCGGGATTGAAGCCCGTGAACCTTGCGACAAGCAGCCCCGCGATGACGACGGTTGTGGCGACGCAGTCGGACAAACTGTCCTTGGAAAGGGCGAGCAGCACGTCGGAATCGATGCGTTTGCCGACGGCGCGGGCGTAGAGGAACATCCCCCCCTTGACCAGCACGGAAGCCGCCAAAACGCCCAGCGCGAGATAGGAAAATTCCGCCGCCTCCGGCGAAACGATCTTGCCGATCGATTCCTTGGCGAGTTCGAACGCCACCACGAGGATCAAAAACGCCACGAACATCGAGGCGACGTATTCCACCCGCTGGTGCCCGAAGGGGTGTTCCTTGTCGGCGGGTTTCGCCGCCATGCGGAAGGACACGAGGGAAACCGCCCCGCTGCCGCAGTCCGAAAGGTTGTTGAGCCCGTCCGCCAGCACGGAGATCGCCCCCGTCAGCGCCCCCGCGGCGATCTTGCCCGCCGCGAGCAGCACGTTGAGGAAAATGGCGGCAAGGCTCGCCGCCCTGCCGTATTTTTCCCGCAGTTTCGTATCGGTGATCTTTTCCTTCATAACAGTTCCCTCAGTTTTTCAAGGGCGGCGCCGTCCGCGGGGCAGAAGGCGTATTTTTCGCTTTCCGCCGCCGTAACGAACAAGCCCGCCGAATGTTCTTTCAGCGCGATCTCGCCGCAAACGATCTCGGCAAAATACAGCGCCAGCGAGATCTCCTTTTCGGGATAGGCGTAAACGTACCGCCCCAAAAGCCCCGCGGGGCGCACCGTTACGCCGAGTTCTTCCCCGCATTCGCGCACGAGCGCCTGCTCTTCCGTTTCCCCCGCCTCCGCCTTGCCCCCCGGGAATTCCCAATACCCGCCGAGGTGTTTGCCCGCGGGGCGTTTGCAGATGAAAAATTTTCCGCCGCCCACGATGACGGCGGCGACCACGTTCAGCATACGCTTATTATACCGCAAAAATGCCGCGCGGTCAATAAAATGCGCTTCCCCGCCGCCGAAAGCGCGGTTTTTCCGGCGGGGTACGCCCGCTTTATGCCGTAAAATGTGAAAAATGCCGTTGCTTTTCCCCTTCCTTTATGCTATAATGAGGGAAACGGAAAAACTTTCCGGCAAAAAATCATCGGACAAGGAGAAAACGATCATGGCAAGAATGGTACTCAACGAAACCAGCTACTTCGGCGCGGGTTGCAGGAGCGAACTCAAAACCGAACTCAAAAAACGCAACATGAAAAAAGCGTTCGTCGTTTCCGATAAAGACCTCGTGAAATTCAACGTGGCGAAAATGGTTACCGACGTGCTCGACGAAGCGGGCGTAAAATACTGCCTGTTCGACGACGTGAAAGCCAACCCCACCATCCATAACGTGCAGTGCGCGCTGGCGGAATTCAAAAAATGCGCGCCGGACGTGATCGTCGCCATCGGCGGCGGCAGCGTTATCGACACCGCCAAAGCCGTCAGCATCATCGCCAACAACCCCTCGTTTGCGGACGTGAAGTCCCTCGAAGGCACGGCGGATACCAAGAACAGGGCGTTCCCCGTGATGGCGTTCGCCACCACCTCCGGCACGGCGGCGGAAGTTACTATCAACTACGTCATCACCGACGAGGACGCCGGCAGAAAACTCGTCTGCGTGGACCCCAACGACATCCCCTTCGTGGCGTTCAACGACGCGGAAATGATGATGAGCATGCCCAAGGGGCTGACCGCCTCCACGGGTATGGACGCGCTGACCCACGCCATCGAAGGCTACATCACCGCCGGCGCGACGCCCATTTCCGATCTGCTTTGCTGGAACAGCATCAAGTTCATCGCGGAAAACCTTGAAAACGCCGTGAACAACGGCGCGGACGCGGCTGCGCGCGAAGGCATGGCGTACGGCTCTTACGTGGCGGGCATGGCGTTCTCCAACGTGGGGCTGGGCATCGTGCACTCCATGGCGCACCCCCTCGGCGCGCGGTTCGACATCGCCCACGGCGTAGCCAACGCGCTGCTGCTCCCCTACGTTATGGAATACAATAAGCCCGCCGCCCTCGAAAAGTACGAAGGCATCGCGCGGGCGATGGGCGTGTGCACCAAGGGCATGAGCAAGGAAGAGGCGGCGAACGCCGCCATCGAAGCGGTGAAAAAACTTTCCCTCGCCATCGGCATTCCCCAGCACCTCAAAGACATCGGCATCAAAAAAGAGAGTTTGCAGCAACTTGCCGAGGACGCGTTCATCGACCCCTGCACCGGCGGCAACCCGAGAAAGACCTCCGTTGCGGAGATCCTCGAAATCTATAAAAAAGCGTACTGATCGCTATATTACGAAACCGCCCCGCGGAAACTTCCGCGGGGCGGTTTTTCTTTTAAAAATTCAGTCTTTGTTCTTGTAATCCCGTTTCAGTTTGACGACGGCAAGCAGCAGGCACAGCGCCGCCACGGCGACGAGCGCCGCGATGCCGAGCACGGGGGAATAATCGTAAATTTCCTTATACGGCTCCCCCGCGTAACGCATCCAGTACCCGTTCAGATCGCAGCTCTGCCCGATGAGCGACACGCCCCACATCGTGGAAGTGATGTAGCAGAGGTTGCGCACCGCGCCTTCGATGGGGAACACCGCTTCGGAAAACACCACCTGCATCAGGATGACGACGAGCACCGGCAAAATGGCGCTGCCGGCGTTTTTCAGCACGGAGGAAATCAGCAGCCCCATCGCCGCCACGGAAACGTTTGTCAGATACAGCGCCAAAAAGAATTGCAGCGCCCCCGCGAAAGGATGGGTGAAGGGGAAATCGATGGCGATGAGCGCGCCGGCGGACAGAATGAGGCACTGCGCCAGCCCGATCAGGGCGAGCACGGTGAATTTCGCCAGCACGTAACCGGTAACGTCCAGCCCGCCGAACACCTCGCGCGTCAAAACGGGGCGTTCGTTGCAGATCTCCCCGTAGGAATTCAGAATGCCCATCAGCGCGGAAACGAATACCAGAACGAAGATGATCGTGGAAGCGTCGAACAAACTGACGTAATCGGGCAGAAAGGTGTTTTCGTTATACACGAACAAGGCGATAAGCAGCATCACGGGGGCTTGCAGCAGCAGGGAAACGAACAGCTTCGCATTGGAAAAGATCTGCCTGAACTGCCGCCGCACCAGCACGCCGTAATGGGTGATGTTCATCTTTGCGGAACGCTTTTTAAATTTCTTCATCGCCTGCCTCCGCTGTTTCCTCCTCTTTGGGGCGGTCGGAATCGTACAGTTTTTCGAAAGACGCGGCGAGTTCTTTGTAGTATTCGCTGTTTTTATAGCGCGCCTCGAAGGATTTGCACACCGCTTCGTCCGTGAGCGCGGCGAAGATCCTCGAATAACTTTTCTTGTTGAAATAGCGGAACACTTCCGCCTGCTTTCCGTAAAACACCAGCCTGCCGCCGCATCCCAGAAAAGCGATCTTGTCGCACTTGTCGAGGTTTTCCATCGCGTGGGTAACCACCACGATGGTGCGCCCCTTTCTGGCGAGTTCCTTCAAAAGTTCCATCATTTCGAGGTCGAGATCGGGGGAAAGCCCGCTGGTCGGCTCGTCGAGGAAGATGACCTTCGGATCGGACAAAAGTTCCATGGCGATGGAGACCCGTTTTTTCTGCCCGCCGGAAAGCGAACTGATCTTCAGTTTTTCCTTGCCCGTCAGTTTTACGTCCTCGATCGCCTTGTACACCCACTCCATCACTTCCTGCTTTTTCATGTTGGAGCGCATGCGCAGAAGGGCGGTGTAGTACAGGGCGTTTTCCACGCTGAGGTCGTCGTGCATCACGTCCTTTTGCGGCACGTTGCCGATGACCCCTTTATAGGAATTGATGTTTTCGTAATAGTCGTTGGTGTCGTAATAGATCCTGCCGCCGGTGGCGGGGCGCAGCCCGTTGATGCAGTCGAGCACCGTGGATTTCCCCGCGCCGCTGCCCCCCACGACGGCGACGAACGCCCCCGCCTCGATGCGGAAAGAAACGCCGTTCACGAGGGTAACCTTTTTCCCCCGCGCCTTCTTATCCGCAACTTCTTTGGTGATGTTGACGACGTCGATCTGGATCCCCGCCGCAGACGTGGAAAAGAGCAGTTTGTTGTTGAAAAACACATACGCCGCCGAGGGAATGGAGATCCTGTCGTAATCGTTTAAAAGCGCGCGTTTGATCTTTTTGTTGTTGACGTACGTGCCGTTTAAACTGCGGTTATCCTCGATATAGCACCTGCCGCCGTCGTACACGATGAAAAAGTGCTTTTCGTCGACCATAGGGTTTTCCACGCGCACGTCGCACGTTTCGCCGCTGCCCACCGTGGTAACGGTGCGCTCGGTCAGATCGATGCGTTTTTTGTCGTGCCGGCGGTTGATGCGCTTGACGGCGGAAATTTCCGCAAGCACCGTCTTTTTATCCCCCGCGCGGCGCAGAACGAGGGCTCCGTCGAAGGGGGCTGGGTTGCGCTTGGGGCGCTTTCCGCCGACGAGGATCTCGCAGCGCGCGTCCTCCGGCGTATGATCGTTGACGAACCACTCCCCGTTCTCTTTAATAAGCGCGACCTGTTCCGCCTGCAGCATCTGGCTTTTGATGCAGATGTCGCACAGGCGCGAGGAACCGACGGTTACTTTGCTGCGGGTTTCGGTATCGAAGAATTTGAACAGTTCCCCTTCCCTTATTTTTAAGATCAAATTGTCCTTTTCCGCTCTTTTCGCCATATCCGCCCTTTCGTTTACGTTTCGTTTTCTTTTTCCAGCGCCTTCCTGTCGATCTTGCCGATCAGGCTCACCGGCAGTTTATCGCGCACGACGATCTCTTTCGGCACGGCGTAGGCGATGAGTTTTTCCCTGCACGCCGCGAGGATGTTTTCTTTCAGCGCGTCGCCCCCCTCTTCCGCCTGCACGTACAACTTGACTTTCTGCCCCTTCACGCCGTCCGGCACGCCCACGGCGCACGCCTTCAAAACGCCTTTCACGCCCGCCGCCACCCGCTCGATCTCCGACGGGTAGACGGGCACGCCGCTCACTTTGATCATGTTCTTGATGCGCTGTTTGAAGTAGAGGAACCCCTCGCCGTCCAGATAGCCGCAGTCCCCCGTTTTCAGCCATTTTCTGCCGTCGATTTCGACGAAAGGATACCCGTCGTCGTCGAGATACCCCAGCATGAACTGCGGCGTGGAAAGGCAGATTTCCCCCACTTCCCCCGCCGGCAGGAATTTCCCGTCTTTGGCGACGGCGATCTCGGTGTCGCTCAGAGGATAACCGATGGATCCCGCCTTGTTGTGCCGCGCGGTGTTGACCACGCACACCGTAACCGTTTCCGTAAGCCCGTAGCCCTCGTACATGCGGGCGGGAGAGCCGCCCTTTTCGAGAACGGCGTTGAAACGGGAAATGAGTTCCTCCCCCGCGCTGTCGCCGCCGACGAACACGTCCTTGATATGCGACAAATCGGCGTTTGTAAATTCCTTGCGGGCGAGCAGTTTCAGATACATGGTGGGCACGCCCGTAAGGATGTTCGCCTTACGGCGGACGATCTCCTTTGCGGAACGCTTCGCGTCGAACTTGGCGCACATGATGTTGGTTTTCCGCATCATCATGCACATGTGCATGTTGATGCACAGCCCGAACCCGTGGAAGATGGGCAGCACGTTATAAAGCGCGCCGTATTCTTCGACGTCGTAACGGAGGAATTCCGGCGCTTTGGCGCACAGCAGATTGAACGCGTGATTGCCGTGCATGATGATCTTCGGCTCCCCCGTGGTGCCGCCGCTGGCGAGATACACCGCCGCCGCGCCTTCCGCAAACCGGACGGGAGGGGGGAACGCCCCCTTGTTCGCGCGTTTAAGCAGCCCTTCGAGTTTTTCCTTCCGCCCGCTTTTCTTCGCGGTGCAGCGGTAATAAAGTTTGGCGGCAAGCCCCATGAAAAAACCGTTGTCGCTTTCCAGCACGGGAACGCGGGAGGCAAACGCGGGATAGGAGTCGTAAACGACGATGAGTTTGCTTTTGGTCCTTTCCGCGCTTTCGGCGAGTTTTTCCGGCGGCAGATAGGGATGCGCGAGGTTGACCGCCGCGCCCAGTTTGTTCGCCGCGTAAAAGCACAGCAGCGCCGAAGGCGAATTGGGCATGCAAAGGGTTACGGCGTCGCCTTCGCCGACGCCGTAACGGGCGGAAAGATTTTCCGCCAGCGCGTCGACGAGATAAAAAACCCTGTCGAAAGACAGTTTTTTCCCGTAATAGCAGACCGCCGTTTTCCGCTCGCTTCCCGATATGTTGGCTTTCGCCGCTTCGTACATCGACCAATACGGTTTTACGCAAAATTTCTTCAAAACGTTCCCTCTATGCAAAAATCAGTTCCGCAAGCGCGCCGAACACGACGACGGCGGGCAGCCCTACGAGCTGCCCCAGATAGAACAGCGCGGCGTGGCGGCCGATGAAACACGTTCCCGCGTTCCACGCCCCGTCCAGCGGTTTCAGCGCGTTTTTCACGTCGGTATGGTAGATCCCCCGCCCGACGAAACAGCCGCACAGCACGATCGCGCCGTAGGGGAGCAGAGGAAAATAATCGGCGTTGCCGGCATAGGGCGTGTTCCCTTTCAGATCGACGAACATGCCCGTGAGAAAATCCCGCCGCGCGTTTCCGGAAGCGGAGATCGCGCTCGTTACCGTCAGCCCGCCGTCGGCAACGAGCCTGCCCCAGCGCGTGAAATACAGCGCGAGAAGGACCGCCCCGATCACGGCGGGCAGGAAACGAAGGAAATCCTCCGCCCGTTCCCGCTTTTCCCCGTCTTTTATCCCGCGGAGGATCAGCCCCGCGGCGCCGTCGATGAGGGCGAACGCCAGAACCGAACACGAAAGCATGTGGAACACGCCGAAATACACGGTGAATCCGCCCTCCGAAAAGACGTTCAGCACGGCGGACGCGCCGTTCATGAACAGCGCGATCATCGCCAGCGGCAGAAAACGGATAAAGTTGTTCTTGGAAAGGGTGCAGCTGACGCCGCACAGCGCGAAGAAACAGCACCGCACGATAAAGCGTGCGGATTCGATGAAAGCGCTTTCATCGAAACGTTCGGCGAAACCGTACGCGCTTTCCAGCACGCTTGTGCCCAAAATATCGTTGACCATCGGCGCGACGGCGAGCACGCAGTACATGAAGTGATCGAGGATCATCAGCGCGACGCACAGCCCGCGCAGAAAATCCAGTTCCCAAAACCGCTCTTTTTTGCGGGTGTAACGATTGAGTTTTTTCCGCCCCGCTTCGCCCGCGGATAAAAAAACCGTCTCTTCCAAATGCCGTATCCCCTTCAAAAATCCCTTTCATTGTAGCATAAACGGAAAAATATTGCAACGAAACCGTTTCCTTTTTTGCGCGCCGCGCATGAAAACGCCCGCCTTCCGGCGGGCGGGGATCGTTATTTTTCCTCTTCGGCGGAAGGCGCGCACAGCGTTTCGTAATCCGCTTCCCGCACCTCGGCGACCGGCATGCGCTCCGCGGCGAACACCTTTTCCACCAGCGGCTGCGGCGGGCGGCGGGTAAAGCGGGAAACGACGGGCACCGCGATCATGCCGTACGCCATCGTGAACACCCCGATGGCGGGGGGCGTGAGGATGCCGGCGGAAGCCGGCACGGCTTTGGACACGATATACAGCGCCGCCGTGATGACGAGCGTGCCGATCACGGAGGCGTACGCCCCCGCGCGCGTGGCGTTTTTGCTGTACAGCCCGTATATGTACGGCCCGATGAACGCCCCCGCGAGCACCCCCCACGACAGGGACATCAGATTGACGATGGTCGTCGCCCGCCCGTGCGCCTGCTGGAAAAAATCGTTGTAAACGGCGATGCCCGCCGATATGGCGATGACGACGATGCCGACGATCTTGATCGTCAGATTGACGGCTTTGTCGCTCGCGTCCTTTTTCAGATACCCTTTCATGATGTCCACCCCCGCGGCGGACGCCACGGAAAGGGTGAGCCCGCTCAGCGTGGACATGCTCGCCGAAAGCACCAGCACGGCGATGAGCCCCAACAGCCCCGCGGGCAGGGTCTTTGCCAGAAGTTCGGGAACGCGCTGATCGACGGGCACGGCGGCGGCGTCCTCGAAAACGAGCACCGCGGCGCACCCCACGAGATACGCCCCTATGCCGATGACGAGGGCGAACGCCGTGGACACCCACGTGGCTTTTTTGATGGCTTTTTCGTCCTTCACGGTGTGGAACTTATGCACGATCTGCGGCAGCCCCCAACTGCCGAGGGAAGTCAGCAAAATCAGCGCGATAAGCTGCCATATCCCCTCGCCGGAGACCGTGAGCCCCAATTCTTCGCGCTTTCCGGCGATATTTTTCAGCCCTTCGAAAAGCCCGCCCACCGCCTCGTAATTGAAAACGAAAGCGATCATCACCGCCACGCCGACGAGCATGACGACGCCCTGCGCGAAATCGGAAACGGCGGTGGCGAAATACCCGCCGAAAAAAAGATAGATCGCCGTAAGCGCCGCCATGGCGACGACCACCCACACGAAATCGATGTTGAACACGCTCTTGAACAGATACCCCAGCCCCGTGTACACGCTGGCGGAATACGGGAGCAGGAACACCACCACGACGAGGGCGGACAACAACTTCAGATATTTATCGTGATAGCGCGCGGAAAAATATTCCGGCATGGTCTTCGTGCCGAGCAGCACCGTGGCGTTGCGCGTGCGCTTGCCCAAAAGCAGCCACGCCAGCGTGGCGCCGATAAAGGCGTTGCCCGCGCCGATCCAGAGGGAATGGAAACCGAAGGTATACCCCTGCTCGCCCGCGTACCCGATAAAGATGACCGCCGAAAAATAGGTGGTGCCGTAGGCGAACGCCGTGAGCCAGCCGCCCATATTGCGGTTGCCGAGCAGGGTGTCCCCCACCGTTTTGGAACGCTTTCGAGTCAAAAAAGCGATGAGCAGCATCCCCGCCACGTACAGCGCGAGGATCGCCGTTTTCAAAAACAAATCCCAATCCATTTTACGATCTCCGTTTTTTCGTCGCGTTTATTGTATCATAAAGGCGGCGCTTTCGGCAAGCGTTTATCCGCATTCAGAACAGATAGCCCACGCCCAGCAACACGGCGAGGAAGGAAACGTTGACGATGCCGAATATCGCCAGATAGCGTTTCGCGCCGCCCGCGTTTTTGCGGTAGGCGTTTAAGGTGATGAGGCTCGCCAGCGAGGCTATGGGGGTACCCAGCCCCCCGATGTTCACCGCGACGAGCAGATTCGCATAATCGGCGGTGAATTTGGAAAGCAGCACGGCGGAAGGCACGTTGGAAATGACCTGACAGGAAAGCACGCCGAAAAGCAGCGGGTCTTTCGCCATGAGGGCGGAAAAAAACTCCCGCACGGCGGGGATGCGCGCCATGTTGCCGGAAAACACGAAGAAGGCGCAGAAGGTAACGAGCAGCGCGTAATCCACCCGCGCGAACGCCTTGTAATCGAGGAAGATCATCGCCGCGGCCACCGCCGCCAAACCGCAATAGTAAGGGAATACGCGGAACACGATCATCACCGAAAGGGCGAAGAGGACGAAATAGACCGCCGTCCGCCAAGAGGAGGGTTTTTCCGGCTGCACGGACGCCACTTCGACGGGCTCTTTCTTCACGAACAGGCACACGCCCGCGATGAGGAGAAAGGCGGCGACAAACGGCGGCGCCATAACGGCGAAAAACTCCCCCGCCGGTATGGCATAATAGGAATAAAGATACAGATTCTGCGGGTTGCCGAAGGGGGTGAGCATACCGCCGAGATTCGCCGCCACGTTCTGCATGACGCAGGTAAACGCCAGCACCTTTCTTTCCTTATACGCTTCCAGCGCGAAATAACCGAGGGGCAGAAAGGTGATGAGCGCCATGTCGTTCGCCATGATCATGGAGCCGAAATAGGTTACGAACACCAGCGCGAGCACCACGTTGCGCAGGTTCTTGAATTTGCGCACGATGAAATCCGCCGTAAAGGTGAAAAAGCGGATGTTTTTAAAAGCGCCGACCACCAAAAGCGTGCAAAAAAGGCACGAGAGCGTGCCGAGATCGAAATACCCCGCGTATTCGCCGTCGGGCGGCACGAAAAAACAGGTGATCCCCGCGGCGGCGAGCGCGACGAGGAGCACCGCGTTGTTTTTCAGCAGCACGCAAAGATCGTGGGCGCGGGCGCGGCGCAGCGCCGCAGAAGAAGCCTTTCCCTCCGTTTTCTTCATAAACGAAAAACCCCTTTGCTTTTTCCGTATCTTATTATAGTATTTTTTCCGCCGCCGTCAAGCGTTCGGCGCGGGAACGGGCGAACGCCCTTTTACGCCCTTCGCCGTCAAACGCGGCGGGCGTAAACGTAATCGTCCGTCACATATCCCCCGCCGATCTCGCCGACGACGGCGCTTTCCCGTTCAAAACCGTATTTTTCGTAGGCGGCGATCGCGCGGGCGTTTTTCTTGTTCACCGTAAGATAGACCGCCCCGTACCCCAGCCGTCGCGCCGCGGCGAAAATCTCTTCCAGCGCGGTTTTCGCCAACCCCGTGCCGCGGTATTCTTTTTTCAGATACAGTTTGGATAAAAACAGCCGCTCTTTTTCATAGGCGAGCGCGGTATACCCCGCCGTTTCCCCGCCGCAAACGATGAAAAAATACCGGTAATTTTCCCCCCGCATCTGGCGGAAAAACGCCCGTTCGCTCTGGAATTTTTCCAGCATGTAATCGACCTGATCCCCGCCGAGCAGCCCGTCGTACGTTTCGTGCCACAGCGCCCTGCACAGCGATTCCAACGCGGCGAATTCGCCGAAGTTCACCGCCTTTAAAACTTCTTTCATATACCCTCCCGTTTCCGAGTTTTGTTGTGTTTTGCGAAAATTTATGCTATGATGGGTTTATGGAACGGTTTTCCGAAATTTACGAAAACAAATCGATGACGGGAAAATGCGTGCGGGACGCCGCCTTTTCCGACTGCGATTTCAAAAACTGCAAGTTCGCCGAAACGCAGTTTTCCCTCTGCCGTTTCGAAGACGTCCGGTTTTCCGGCTGCGCCTTCGTCAACGTGAAGTTCGCGCACTCGCTGATGTTTTCTTCCGCCTTTGAAAACTGCGCGCTCGTCAATTTCAACTTTTCTTCCCTCTGCCGCGGCTACGGCGGGGCGAAACTTTCCGCCCCCTTTTCCAAGGCGGCGGGCTGCGTTTTCAAATACGTTTCCTTCGTCGGGTTCGATTTGAAAAAACCGATTTTTCCCGCTCGGAATTTATCGAATGCGATTTTAACGGCTGCGATCTGAAAAACGCGGATTTTAACGGCTGCGTCTTTCAAAAGAGTTCGTTTTCCGCCTGCGATCTTTCAAACGCCGATTTCGAAAACGCCGCGGGGTTCGATATCGACGCGAAAAGCTGCAATCTGAAAAACGCGCGTTTTTCGGAAATACAGGCGGCAAGGATCCTGCTCTCCCTCGGGGTAAAACTCGTCTGACCGCGCCGCGCGGCTCTTCCTCTTTTTTCCGGTTTTTCCACGCGCAAGGGGCGGCGAATTTACGCCGCCCCTGGTTTTATTATTCCGCCTGCGCGAGGGCGGCGACGGCGTTCAGCCGTTCCGCGCCCCCTTTCAGAAAATCGTTATACGCCGCCTTCCGCAGCGCCGCTTCCGCCTCCGCCGCGGCTCCGTTCGCCGCGCGCTCTACGAGGCAGCAGGCAAAATCGTACATAAAGCCGATAAAACGGGTTTCCCCCGCCCTGTCGTACCAGCCGATCTGCTTCGCCGCGCGTTCGAGATCCTTCTTAAAATAATAACCGAAAATCTTGACGATACCGCGTTCCTTTTCCACCTCTTCCGCGGCGATCTCGCTTTCCAGCCGGCCGACGGCGCGGAAGGCGATCGCGCCGTTTTTCAGAAGTTCGCAAAACGCTTTATACGCTTCCAGCCTGAAAAGCCATTCCTTGGGCAGGCGGTATTTTTCGGTATACGCCGCGTATTCCCTTTCGAAAGCCTCCGCGTCCCCCCGTTCGAGGAGGGAATCGATGCGGTAGACCTTCAAAAAGAAATATTTTTTCTCCCTTTTCGCGGCGTATTCGTCCAGTTTTTCGTAATTTTCTTCCGCAAGGCATCTTTCCGCAAAGGAAAGCGCGTAATTGCGCCGGAAAACGACGCACAGCATCGCCGCGCACGGCGCGACGACGGCAGCCGCCGCAAACAAAAACCACCCCGCATACCCTTTTGCGAGCAGCAGCGCGCTGAAAAGCGCCGTGAAAAAGATGAGAAGGAAATAGGTAACGATCTCCGCCTTTTTATACTTGAACATCGCCCGTCTCCCCCGCGTTTTTCGCGCCGAACAGTTCGCCCGTCAGGCGGGTGAACGCCAGATAATCGCCGCCGCTCAGCGCGAAGAGGTTATGCCCCTCGTACGCGCACAGAAAGGTCGAAAAATAATACGCTTTGAAATGCGCCGCGCTTTCCAGTTCCGTACCGATGCCCGAACGCGCGGTGAAATAAGAGCGCAGGGATTCCGTCGTGCCGAATATGTGCGCCGAAAGGCGGTATTCCCTGCCTTCGTAGCGGAAGGTTACGTTGAGCGAATCTTCCGTTTCTGTTTCGCCGAGATAGGTATCTTTCCCCACGTCGTTTACGTCTTCGGCGTTTTCCTTAAGCCACGCCTCCACGGAGGAAAGATCGGCAAACATCGTATATTCGGGGGCGCGGTTCGTCGGGAACACGATCGCCGGAACGACAGCGGCGAATACGAGAACGAAGATCGCCGCCATCGTGATGATCGCCGCCTTGCTGCTTTTCCGCATACAATTTACTCCTTAAAAAACATCCGTTTTATTGTAACACATTTCCCCGCCGTTGGCAAGAAAATTTCCGCCCCGCGTCGGGCGGAAAAACCAAAGGATCGTCGCTTGTTTTTACGGACGGTTTTTGATCGCTTCCGCCGTTCGGTCTTTAAGCATCGTATTTTTGAAAATATTTCACGGATAATTTGCAGCTTGCGGCGGATAATGCCGCATAGACGGCGAGTCCCGTGATAAGCGCAATTATTTTTGCGCCGGTATTTTCCGAGTTCGGCCCGTTCAGCGTAACGGAATACAGCGGCGCGGCAAAGCGCAGGACGATAAACGCGCCGATCAATAAAAATACCGCGACGACGGCAACCACAAACGGAACGCCGATTTTATCGGGGTTTTTGAAATAACGTGGAAAGAAGATCAGGTTGAACACGCCGAGCAGTACCGCGCCGTTGCCGACCAAAGCAAGATTTGCCGAGATTCCCGCCTGATTTACGTTTTGCTCCGCAGGTACGATCGCGCCTTTTGCGGCGCAGAGGGTACCCGTAAGCAACAAAAACGTGCATTGCAACCCGAGCGCTACCGTTATTTTTGCAAGTGGTACGTGCCCTTTTTTTACGGGCAGCGCGCAGGAAAAAGCGATGTCGCCGTTTTCTCTTGCCATGGCGCAGTAGAAAAAAACCGAAATGCAGGAGAAAAAGAAAATTACTTCGTACGGATAATTCGGCACGAATACGAGCGCGGTAAAAGATAGGAAAATAAAAGCCATTGGGTGCAGACAAAGCGAAATTTCTTTTTTAATTAAATTTAACACGGCGAATTCTCCTCGGTTGCTTTTTCCAGATGAACCATAATATTATCTAACGTAACGTCGGTAACGGAGCAGTCCTTAGGAACGGGGACGCCGTATTCAAGCAACCCTTCGTAGCCTTCTTTTACGGATTTTACGCCTATTGCGTTTGCCGCCGTCGCGGTTTCGAGCGATGGAAAACGCCCCAACCTGTATTTGCCGAGCAACTCTTTTAGCGGACGCGCCGTTATGAGCCTTCCCCTTGAAATATATACTACGTCGTCGGCAATACGCGTCAGGTCGGAGGTGATATGCGTGGAAAAGAGGACGGAACCCCCTTCTTCCCGCACGAGCCGTAACACGATGTCGCAAAACTCTTCGCGCGAAACGGGGTCGAGCCCGCTCGTCGGTTCGTCCATTATGAGCAATTTTGCCCCGTGCGAGAGCGCGAGGGCAAGCGCAAACTTTACCTTCATGCCCTCGGAAAGTTCTTTCACCTTCTTTCGCTCGGACAGCCCGAATTGCGCAAGCAGTCTTTCATACCTGCCTTGATCCCATGTCGGGTAAAAGGGCGCGTACGCCTTGCGAATAGAAACAAGCGTGTTCATAGGATAATATCGAAAGCCTCCGCCCACATAGCCAATCATCTGTTTGACAGCCATTTCGTCTTTAATAATATCTCTACCAAAGACGGCAACATCTCCTTCTGCCGCGATAAGCCGCAGGATCGCTTTGATCGTCGTGCTTTTCCCTGCGCCGTTCCTGCCGATGAGCCCGACGATATGCCCCTGCGGTACGCAAAAACCGATCTTATCAAGCGTAAATTCGG
>CALVUL010000051.1 GCA_944363555.1 uncultured Clostridia bacterium | reverse complement strand
TTTTTTCTCCTTTCCGCCGAAACCGCTCTTAAAATCCGATTTCCGCAATCTGCGGAAAAAAGCGCCGGCGCTTTTTCCTTTCAAATGTATGCCGATAGTTTACACCTTCCCGCCCCGTTTGTCAAATACTTTTGCATAAAAAAGAATAAAATTTTATTTTTTATTCAGTTTAAGGCTTATTTCTGTATTTTTTTATGAATAAAAAATAATTTTATGCAATACATTGAACGCGGCGGCGACCGACCGCCCCGCCTGTAAGCGGATGCGCGCGGGCGCAAACCGAAAAATGCGCTCCGCCGTCTTTGCAGACGGCGGAGCGCAAATATCTTGACGAATTATATATATTTTATTGTTTTTATCCGATCGCCGCGCTTTGTTCGGCAATCCGTTCTCTTCCGCGGCGACGCGCGAGCGGAGAAAAACCGTAAAACCGGCGGTTTCGCCCGAATCCGCCCGTTTCAGTGCGGTATCAGAACAAGCCCGTGATCACGCCGTTTTCGTCCACGTCCACCCCTTCCGCGGCGGGGACTTTGGGCAAGCCCGGCATCGTCATGATGCTGCCCGTCAGCGCGACGACGAAGCCCGCCCCCGCGGACACCTTGACGCTGCGCACGGTGATGACGAAATTTTCCGGCGCGCCGATCTTCGCAGGGTCGTCCGAAAAACTGTACTGCGTTTTGGCGATGCACACCGGCAGACCGCCGAACCCGAGTTCTTCGAGCCGCGCGATCTGCTTCTGCGCCTCCGCGGTGAACGCCGCGCCGCTGCCGCCGTAAACGCACCGCGCGACGGCGTCGATCTTCTCTTTTATGGAAAGCCCGCTTTCATAAGCGCAGGCAAAATCCGCCGTTTCCTCCTCGCAAAGGCGCACGACCTCCTTTGCGAGCGCCACGCCCCCCGCGCCGCCGTCCTGCCAGACGGTGGAAAGTTCCGTATTCACGCCGAGTTCCCTGCTCTTTTCCATAACGAGGGAAATTTCCGCGTCGGTATCGGTGGGGAAACGGTTGAGCGCCACCACCGCCGGCAATTTAAATACGTTTTTGATGTTGGAAACATGGCGCAGAAGGTTCGGCAGCCCCGCTTCCAGCGCGGCGAGATTTTCCCCGCCCAGTTCGTCTTTTTTCAGCCCGCCGTGCATTTTGAGGGCGCGCACCGTAGCCACGACGACCGCCGCGGACGGTCTGAACCCCGCCAGCCTGCACTTGATATCGAGAAATTTTTCCGCCCCCAGATCGGCGCCGAACCCCGCCTCCGTAACGGCGTAATCGCCGAATTTCAGGGCAAATTTCGTCGCCAGCACGGAATTGCAGCCGTGCGCGATGTTGGCGAACGGCCCGCAGTGCACGAAAGCGGGCGTGCCTTCCAGCGTCTGTGCGAGATTGGGCTTTAACGCTTCCGCCAGAAGGGCGGTCATCGCCCCCTGCGCCTTCAGATCGCCTGCGGTTACCGGCCGATCGTCATACGTATACCCCACGATCATGCGGGCGCAGCGTTCTTTTAAGTCGGTATAGGAAGTCGCCATGCACATCACCGCCATCATCTCGGTGGCGACGGTGATGTCGAACCCGTCTTCGCGCGGGGTGCCGTTGGCTTTTCCGCCCAGCCCGTCCACCACGAAACGCAGCTGCCTGTCGTTCATATCGACGCAGCGGCGCACGACGATCCTGCGGGGATCGATCCCCAGCGCGTTGCCCTGATAGATGTGGTTATCCACCATGGCGCACAGCAGGTTGTTCGCCGTGCCGATGGCGTGAAAATCGCCGGTAAAGTGCAGGTTCAGATCTTCAAAAGGTCCCACCTGCGCGTAGCCGCCGCCCGTCGCGCCACCCTTGATGCCGAACACGGGGCCCAAAGAAGGCTCCCTTAACGCGACGACGGCGTTCTTGCCGATGCGCCGCAGCCCGTCCGCCAGCCCCACGGTGGTGGTGGTCTTGCCCTCCCCCGCGGGCGTGGGCGTGATGGCGGTAACCAAGATCAGTTTGCCGTCCTTTCCCTTTCCGTTCAGCAGGGAAAGATCGACTTTCGCCTTGTATTTCCCGTAACAGGAAAGATGTTCTTCGGCGATGTTGCAGCTTTTCGCCACTTCGCGGATGTCCTTTAACGGCACCGAACGCGCTATTTCCAGATCGCTTTTCATGTCGTTCCCCTTTATTTGAAATACTCCGCCGCGCTCTCGAACAGTTTCATATCGAATCTGCCGGGCACGTTCTTATATAAGTTCTTGCCTTTTCTTTCGCTGTGGCCCATCTTGCCGAACACCCTGCCGTCGGGCGAGGTAATGCCCTCGACGGCGTAAAGCGAGCCCGCGGGGTTGAAATCCGCGTCCATGGAAGGAAGTCCTTCGAGATCGACGTACTGCGTGGCGATCTGCCCCTTTCTGCCCAGCCGCATCAGTGTAGCCGCGTCGGCGACGAATTTGCCCTCCCCGTGGGAGAGGGGCACGGTGTAAATTTCCCCGACTTCGGTGTTTTTAAACCACGGGGAGCGATTGGACGCGACCCGCACGTTGACCAGCCGCGACTGGTGCCGCCCGATGTCGTTGAAAGTGAGGGTGGGCATGGTTTCGTCGGCGTCGAGGATCTTTCCGTAAGGCACGAGCCCCATCTTGACCAGCGCCTGAAATCCGTTGCAGATCCCCCCCATCAGCCCGTCGCGCCTGTCGAGGAGATTTTCCACCGCCTCTTTCACCGCCGCGTTGCGGAAAAAAGCCGTGATGAATTTGCCGGAGCCGTCGGGTTCGTCCCCGCCGGAAAATCCGCCGGGAATAAAGACGATGTTGCTTTCGCCGATCTTTTTCGCAAAGGCTTCCACCGAACGGGAAACGCCTTCCGCCGTCAGATTGTTGACGACGAAGATCTCCGCCCGCACGCCCGCCGCCTCGAAGGCTTTCGCGGTGTCGTATTCACAGTTCGTGCCGGGGAACACGGGGATGAGCGCCGTCGGGCGCGCCGTTCTGACCGCCGCCGACCGCCGTTCGCCCTCCGCCGAAACGGAAAATACCGGCAGGATGCGGGAAAACGCGTCCGTCTTTGTGGGGAACACCGGTTCGAGTTTTTTGGCGTACAGATCGTAAAGCCTTTCGAGGTCCACCCGTTCGCCGCCGCAGACGATCGCCTTTTCTTCCGTCGTCACGCCGAGCGGTTCGCCGTCGATCTCCCCTTCCGTTTCCACGATAAACGAGCCGTAACGGTATTCAAACAGTTCCCGCGCGTCGATCTTCTCATCGAAGGCAAACCCCAGCATGTTGCCGAAACACATTTTCATCACGGCTTCCGCCGCGCCGCCGTAAGTCGGCGCGTACACGGCAACCGCCTTTTTGCTTTCCGCCAAAGAACGTATCTTTGCGAAAAGCGCTTTTTCGCTTTCCGCCGCGGGGATGCCCCGTTCGTCGCATTCGGGTCTGAGCCAGTACACCCTGTCGCCGGCTTTTTTGAATTCGCCGGAAACGACGTCCTTTCCCTTCACGCCGGTAACCGCGAAGGAAACGAGGGTGGGGGGCACGTCGATATGTTCGAAGGTGCCGCTCATCGAATCCTTGCCGCCGATGGCGCCGACGCCGTAATCGCGCTGCGCCTTATACGCGCCGAGCAGCGCCGCAAGGGGTTTGCCCCAGCGGGCGGGATCCTTCATCGGCTTTTCGAAATATTCCTGAAACGTAAGATACACGTCCTCGAACGCCGCGCCCGCGGCGACGAGTTTGCAAAGGCTTTCCACCACCGCGAGATACGCGCCGTGATAGGGGCTCTTTTCCGAAATAAAGGGATTGTACCCGTACGCCATGGCGCTGCAATCGTCGGTTTCGCCCTTTTCCACGGCGATCTTATGCACCATCGCCTGCACCGGCGTGCGCTGGTATTTCCCGCCGAAGGGCATTAAAACGGTGTTCGCGCCGATGGTGGAATCGAACCGCTCCGCAAGCCCTCTTTTGCTGCATACGTTCAGATCCTTGGCGAGATCGCGCATGCCCTTTGCAAAGGACGCGATTTTTTCTTTCGCAAAACTTTCCGGCTTTTTCACCAGCGCGCGCGTGTGCTTTTCCGCGCCGTTGGAATTGAGAAATTCACGGGAAATATCGACGATCTTTCTGCCGTTCCAGCGCATCGTAAGGCGTTTGTCGCCGGTAACGCGCGCGACGATTGTCGCCTCGAGGTTCTCCCCCTCCGCGAGGGCTTTGAACTTCTCCGCGTCCGCCGCCGCCACGACGACCGCCATCCTCTCCTGCGATTCGCTGATGGCGAGTTCCGTCCCGTCGAGCCCCTCGTATTTTTTCGGCACGGCGTTGAGATCGATCTCCAACCCGTCGGCGAGTTCGCCGATGGCGACGGATACGCCCCCCGCGCCGAAGTCGTTGCAGCGCTTGATGAGCCGCGTGGCTTCCCCGTTTCGGAACAGCCGCTGCAATTTACGCTCTTCCGGCGCGTTGCCCTTCTGCACTTCCGCGCCGCACGTCGTCAAAGACGCCGCCGTGTGCGACTTGCTCGATCCCGTCGCGCCGCCGCAGCCGTCGCGCCCCGTCCTGCCGCCGAGCAGGATGACGACGTCGCCCTCCTCCGGCGTCTTTCTCACCACGTTTTCCGCCGGCGCCGCGCCGATGACCGCGCCGATCTCCATGCGCTTGGCAACGTAGCCTTCGTGGTAGATCTCGTCCACCAGCCCCGTCGCCAGCCCGATCTGGTTGCCGTAGGAAGAATACCCCGCCGCCGCGGTGGTTACGATCTTTCTTTGGGGAAGTTTCCCCTTGATCGTATCCTTTACGGGGGTCAGCGGATTCCCCGCGCCGGTAACGCGCATCGCCGCGTAAACGTAACTTCTGCCGGAAAGCGGATCGCGGATCGCCCCGCCGATACAGGTCGCCGCGCCGCCGAAAGGTTCGATCTCCGTGGGGTGGTTGTGCGTTTCGTTTTTGAAAAGCAGCAGCCAATCCTGCTCTTCGCCGTCCACCGTAACCTTCATCTTCACGGTGCAGGCGTTGATCTCCTCCGATTCGTCGAGTTTATCGAGCCTGCCGTTTTTTTTCAGTTCTTTCGCCGCAAGGGTGGCTACGTCCATGAGATTGACGGGCTTCGTTCTGCCCAGACGTTCGCGTGCGGCGAGATAGTCGCGGTAAGTTTTTTCGATCTCTTCATCCTCGAAGGAAACCGCGTCCAGCGTGGTCAGAAAGGTGGTATGGCGGCAGTGATCCGACCAATAGGTATCGAGCATGCGGATCTCCGTGATCGTCGGATCGCGCCCCTCTTTGCGGAAATAATCGCGGCAGAACGCCGCGTCCGCCGCGTCCATCGCCAAAGCGTATTTTTCCACGAAAGCGGCGAGTTCCCCGTCGCCGAGGACGGTGAAGCCCGAAACCGTTTCCACCGCCGTCGGCAGGGCGTATTCCGCTTGCAGCGTTTCGTATTCGCCGAGCTGCGCCTCCCGCGCCTCCACGGGGTTGATGACGTATTTTTTGATGGCTTCCACCTGTTCTTCGGTAAGGTTGCCGTAGAGAAGATATACCTTTGCCGAACGCACCGCGGGGCGCTCTTTGCGGGAGATCAGCCCGATACACTGCGCCGCGGAATCGGCGCGCTGATCGAACTGCCCGGGAAGATATTCCACCGCGAACACGTGTTTTGCCGCGCCCGTACGAAGAGAGGGCGAAGCCGTGTCGGTCTGCGGTTCGGAAAACACCGTTTTCACCGCGGTATCGAAGAGGTCTTTATCGATGTTTTCCGCATCGTAACGGTTGACGACGCGCACCTTTTTAAGCCCTTTGATCTCGAGGAGTTCCGCGATCTCCGCGCGGAGCGCTTTCCCTTCCCGCTCGAAGGGCTTTTTCTTTTCCACGTAAACTCTGAATACCATCAGTTTTTCTCCTTCAGCGCCGCCAGAGCGCGCGCGCCGATGTCGCCGCGCTTATAGGCGTTTTCAAAAGCGATGCGCCCGCTTAAAGCGTACGCGTTTTTCACCGCCGTTGCCAGATCCTTCGCGCGCGCCGTCGCGCCGAGCACGCGTCCGCCGGAAGTAACCAGTCTGCCGTCCTTCCGTTTTGCGCCCGCGATGAAGACGTATTCGTTTTCCTTTAACGCGGGCAGAGCGATCTCGAACCCCGTTTCGTATTGCAGCGGATAGCCCGCGGAGGCGAGCACCACGCAGCAGGCGGAATCGGAGGAAAACTTCACTTCCGTTTCGGCAAGCCGCCCGTCGGCGACCGCCAGCATGATTTCCAGCAGATCGCTCTCCAAAAGCGGCAGAACGACCTGCGTTTCGGGATCGCCGAACCGGCAGTTGTATTCGATGACCTTCGGCCCGTCTTCCGTGAGCATCAGCCCGAAATACAAACAGCCCTTGAAGGTCCTGCCCTCTTCGTTCATCGCCGCCACGGTGGGCAGAAAGATCTTTTCCATGCAGACGGCGGCGATCTCTTTTGTATAAAACGGATTGGGGGCGATCGTACCCATGCCGCCGGTATTCGGGCCCTCGTCGTTATCCCGCGCGCGTTTGTGGTCCATGGAAGAGACCATGGGTTTTATGCACTTGCCGTCGGTAAAGGCGAGCACGCTGACCTCCGGCCCCGTCAGAAACTCCTCGATAACCACCTTTGCGCCGCTTTCGCCGAAGATCCTGTCTTTCATGATGGAATCGACGGCGGCGATCGCCGCCTCGCGGGTTTCGGCGACGACGACACCCTTGCCGAGCGCCAGCCCGTCCGCCTTGACGACGGCGGGCAGCGGCGCGCTCTTCACGTACGCCAGCGCGGCGTCGTAATCGGAAAAGGTTTCGTACGCCGCGGTGGGGATGCCGTACTTTTTCATGAGGTTTTTGGCAAACACCTTGCTGCCCTCGATGATCGCGGCGTTTTTCCTCGGCCCGAAGCACTTGACGCCGCGGCCTTCCAATTCGTCCACCGCGCCGAGCACCAGCGGATCGTCCGGCGTGACCACGGCGAAATCGACGCCGTTTTCCGCGGCGAAATCCGCCACGGCTTTGATGTTTTTGCCGTCGATCGCCACGCACTCCGCGTCCGCGGCGATGCCGCCGTTGCCGGCAAGCGCCCAGATTTTTTCGACCGTTTTGTTCTTTTTGATCGCTTTGATGACGGCGTGCTCCCTGCCGCCGTTGCCTACAACGAGTATCTTCATAACTTTTCCTTGTCTCAATGGTGGAATAACCGCATGCCGGTAAAGCACATCACCATACCGTATTTATCCGCCGTTTTGACGACGATGTCGTCGCGCACCGAACCGCCCGGCTCGGCGACGTATTTCACGCCGCTTCTTTTCGCGCGTTCGATGTTGTCGTCAAAGGGGAAGAACGCGTCGCTGCCCAGCGTTACGCCGTCGATCTTTTCAAGGAAGGCTTTCTGTTCCTCTTTCGTGAACGCTTCCGGCTTTTCGGCGAAATATTTCTGCCAGTTGCCTTCGGCGGTAACGTCCTCGAAATCCTCCGAAAGGTAAATATCGATGATGTTGTTCTTTTCCGGCCTGCCCACGCCGTCGGCAAATCGCAGCGCGAGCACCTTGTCGCTCTGGCGCAGATGCCACAAATCGGCTTTCGTGCCGGCAAGCCGCGTGCAGTGGATGCGCGACTGCTGCCCCGCGCCCACGCCGATCGCCTGCCCGTCTTTGGCAAAGCATACCGAATTGGACTGCGTGTATTTCAGCGTGATGAGCGCCACGATCATATCTCGCGCCGCCGCGTCGGTCAGGTCTTTGTTTTCGGTAACGATGTTGTTCAAAAGCGCTCTGTCGATGCGAAAATCGTTTCTCCCCTGTTCGAAAGTGATGCCGAACACCTGCTTTCTTTCCCGCGGCTGCGGGCGGTAATCCTTATCGATCTTCACGATGTTGTATCCGCCCTTCCGCTTGCCCTTCAGAATTTCCAGCGCTTTCGGGGTATAGCCCGGGGCGATGACGCCGTCGGATACCTCGCGGGCGATGATCTTCGCCGTAACTTCGTCGCACACGTCGGAAAGGGCGATGAAATCGCCGAAGGAACTCATCCTGTCCGTACCGCGGGCGCGGGCGTAGGCGCAGGCGAGGGGGCTGTCGTCAAGCCCTTCGATATCGTCCACGAAACACGCCTTTTTCAGCCGTTCGCCGAGGGGGATCCCCGTCGCCGCGCCGGCGGGGCTGACGTGTTTGAAGGAAGTCGCCGCGCAAAGCCCCGTGGCTTGCTCGATCTCCTTTACGAGCTGCCACGAGTTGAACGCGTCCAGAAAATTGATATATCCCGGCTTTCCGTTTAAGATCTCGATGGGAAGATCGCTCCCGTCCTCCATAAAGATCCTCGCGGGTTTCTGGTTGGGGTTGCATCCGTATTTCAATTCAAATTCTTTCATGTTACACCTTCAGATCGGTCTTGATTTCTTCGTTGTGATATTTCTTTAAGACGGGTTTCAGCACGGCCTCGTTAAAATTTTCCACCTGCGAAACGCACCGCCCGATGTACAGTTTCGGGTCGAGTTCCCTCTCGATCTCCTCCCGCGTGATCGGGAAAGCGGGGTCGCCTTCGATGCGTTCGATCAGATCGTTTTTCCCGCCTTCCAGTTTGACTTTCGCCGCCGCTGCGTGGGAATGCACGCGCAGCCGCTCGTGCAACTCCTGCCGATTGCCGCCGTTCTTGACGCATTTCATCATGATGTTTTCCGTCGCCATAAAGGGCAGTTTTTCCATCACGCGGCGGGCGATGACCTTTTCGTACACCACCATGTTTTCGGTGATGTTGATATAGATGTTCAAAATGGAATCGACGGCGAGGAACGCTTCCGCCACCGATATGCGCTTGTTGGCGGAATCATCCAGCGTGCGTTCAAACCACTGCGTACCCGCGGTGAAGGCGGGGTTGAGGGAATCGGCGATGACGTAGCGCGCCAGCGCGCAGATGCGTTCGCTGCGCATGGGGTTGCGCTTATAGGGCATCGCGGAAGAGCCGATCTGGTTCTTTTCGAAGGGTTCCTCCATCTCCTCGAAAGACTGCAGGATCCTTAAATCGTTGGCGAATTTGTACGCGCTCTGCGCCACGCCGGAAAGCGCCGCGAGGAAATACGCGTCCACCTTCCGCGAATAGGTCTGCCCCGATACGGGCACGCTGCCCGAAAAGCCCATCGCCTTGGCGATCTCGTCCTCGAGGGCGAGCACCTTTTCTTCGTCGCCTTCGAAAAGTTCCATAAAACTCGCCTGCGTGCCCGTCGTCCCCTTGGAGCCGAGGAGCAGCAGTTTGTCGAGGCGGTGTTCGAGTTCCTCCACGTCCATGGAAAGTTCGTACGCCCACAGCGTTGCGCGCTTGCCCACCGTGGTGAGCTGCGCCGGCTGCAGATGGGTATAGGCAAGGCAGGGCAGCGCCTTGTATTGCAGGGAAAACGCCGAAAGATTTTTGAGCACCTGCGCGCACTTTTTAATGACGAGTTCCGTTGCCGAACGCAGGATGACGACGTCGGTGTTGTCCCCCACGTAGCAACTCGTCGCGCCGAGGTGGATGATGCCCGCCGCCTTCGGGCACTGCAGCCCGTAGGCGTAAACGTGGCTCATCACGTCGTGGCGGACGATCTTCTCCCGCGCCTCGGCGTCGGCGAAATTGATATCGTCCTTATGCGCTTCCATTTCCGCGATCTGTTCGTCGCTGATGTCGAGCCCCAGTTTTTTTTCCGCCTTTGCGAGGGCGATCCACAGCCGCCGCCACGTTCTGAATTTGAAATTTTCGGAGAAGATCTCCTGCATTTCTTCCGAGGCGTAGCGTGTGGAAAAGGGGCTGATATAGATGTTTTTATCCATACTTTCTCCTGCGTTTATTTGTTTTTGTTCAACAATCTGCTTTCCGCTTTTCCCGTCGCAAGATCGATGTAGCGCACGTAAAGCGAAATTTTGTTTTCTTCGTTGAGATTTTCCCAGATCTCCGCGGCGAAGGCGTCGATGTCGTCGGGAACATAAACCCGTTCCGGCTCGCCGGTAAAGGTGGGGATGGGATCGCCGTTGCAGTTATAGGTATGGATGAAATGCCCAAGCCCCGCGACGGGCGTATACGAGAAGGTATAGCGGTTACACACGCTTCCCTTTTCGTCCCCGCTTTTCAAAATGCTCTGCTTGTAAGCAAAGCCCTTTTCGAAATTCAAAACCGCGCTGATTCTCGGCGTGAAATTGGGCGCGTCCGGTTCGAAACAGCGGGTTTCCAGCGCCTCTTCAAAGGTCTTTCCGGCGGCGAGATAGTCGCACACGGTGTCCGTCTGGTCGCCGTTCGTTACCACCACGCACCTGCCAGCCGTCCTTACGGGGGAATAGATGATCAGCGAAGGATCCTCCACCTTGGAGGCGTCGAAGGGATAGATGATCACCTCGTCGCCCTTTTCGGCAAACACGCGGTTGCGGCTGTTGGCGCTCCTGCCCATGATGAAATAGGCGAGCGCCGCCTTTTTGCCGCTCTGCGAAAGCCCCGTTACGATGCCCCGCCCCACGTATTCGTTGTCTTTTAAAATATCCGCGATGTTTTCGGTTTTATATACGTTCATTGTCTTTTCCTCAACAGATCCGCCGCCACCTTTTCCAGCGACGCCGGCAGAATTTTCCATTCCGCCCGTTCCATCACCCGCCGCTGCAAAATTTCGGGGGTGTCGCCCTCTTCCACTTCCACGGCGCTTTGCATGATGATTTTCCCGCCGTCGGGAATTTCGTTGACGAAATGCACCGTGGCGCCGGTAACTTTCACGCCGTAGGAAAGCGCCGCCTCGTGCACCTTCAGCCCGTAAAAGCCCTTTCCGCAAAAGGAAGGGATGAGCGACGGGTGTACGTTGATGATGCGGTTTTCGTACTTTTCGGTAAACGCGCCGCTTAAAATGCACATAAAGCCGGCAAACACGATGAGTTCTATGCCGTTTTCTTCCAGCAGCGCCGAAAGTTTTTCTTCAAACGCTTCCTGCGTCGCCCCCTTTCTGACGACCACCGTCGCGGGGATACCCGCCCTTTTCGCCCGTTCGAGGGCGTAAGCGGTCTCTTTATCGGCGACGACCAGCGAAAGGGCGGCGCTTTTCAGGCTCCCCGCCGCCGCGGCGTCGATAAGCGCCTGTAAATTGGTGCCGCCGCCGGAAACCAGCACGGCGGTCTTTACGGGGTTCAGCATAAGATCACGCCTTCCCCGCTTTTCACGATCTCGCCGAGTTTATAGGCGTTTTCCCCCGCGGCGCGCAATACGCCGAGGGCTTTTTCCGCGTCCTTTGCCGCAACGACGGCGATCATGCCCACCCCCATATTGAAGGTGTTGAACATATCGCGTTCCGAAATGCCGCCCGCCTTCTGAATGAGTTTGAAGATCGGCAGCACCCTGACGTCGTCTTTTCTGATCTTCGCGCCGAAACCTTCGGGAAGGCTCCGCGGGATATTTTCGTAAAACCCGCCCCCCGTGATGTGGGAAACCGCCTTTACGTTGACTTCTTCAAAGAGTTTCAGCATGGGCTTTACGTAGATCTTCGTGGGGGTGAGCAGCGTTTCGCCGAGGGACGCCCCGCCGAGTTCTTCGCGCGGGGATTTCAAGTCGGCATGTTCGACGTCGAACACCTTTCTCACGAGGGAAAATCCGTTGGAATGCACGCCGCTCGACGGCAGCGCCAGAACGGCGTCCCCCTCCTCTATCCGCGATTTGTCGAGGATCCTGTCCCTGTCGACGATGCCGACGGAAAAACCCGCCAGATCGTATTCGTCCTCGGGATAGAAGCCCGGCATTTCCGCCGTTTCGCCGCCGATGAGGGCGCTGCCCGACTGCACGCAGCCTTCCGCCACGCCCTTGACAATTTGGGCGACCTTTTCCGGCACGTTTTTGCCCACCGCGATATAATCGAGGAAAAAAAGCGGTTTCGCGCCGCAGCAGATAACGTCGTTGACGCACATCGCCACGCAGTCGATGCCGACGGTGTCGTGCTTGTCCGTTAAAAAGGCGATCTTGAGTTTCGTGCCCACGCCGTCCGTACCGCTGACGAGCACGGGATTTTTCATGCCGGAAAGATCGGGCGCGAACAGCCCGCCGAACCCGCCGATATCGGAGACCGCGCCCGAAGTCGTCGTGCGCGCGATGTGCTTTTTCATCAGTTCCACAGCCTTATAGCCCGCGGTGATGTCCACCCCCGCGGCTTTATAGCTGTCGCTGAAACTCTTTTCCATATTCACTCCTTTTCGGTAATTTTGCTTTCAAATTTGTTCTTGCGGATCTCCGACGGCACTTCCGTGGGATATTTCCCGTCGAAACACGCCGTGCAGAAGCCCTTCTTCCCGTCCCCCGCGAGATAGGGAAGATATTTTGGGTTGAGATAGCCCAAGGAATCCACGCCGATGATGTCGGCGATCTCCCTGACCGTGTGCTTGCAGGCGATGAGGTTTTCCTTGCTGTCGATATCCGTCCCGTAAAAACAGGGGTTGAGGAAGGGCGGCGCGGCGACCATCATATGCACTTCCTTCGCGCCGGCATCCCTGAGCAGTTTGACGATGGGCCCGCTCGTCGTGCCGCGCACGATGGAATCGTCCACCATGATCACCCGCTTGCCGGCGACGGAGGCGGGCACGGCGTTCAATTTGATCCGCACGAGGTTTTCCCGCGATTTCTGCCCCGGCGCGATGAAGGTTCTGCCGATGTATTTGTTCTTGATGAGCCCCACGCCGTAGGGAATGCCGGAACGCTTGGCGTAGCCGAGGGCGGCGTCGCTGCCGCTGTCCGGCACGCCGATGACGACGTCGGCATCCACCTTGTACTCTTCCGCCAGAAATTCGCCGGCTTTGCGGCGCGCCTCGTGCACGGAATACCCGTCCAGCACGGAATCGGGACGGGCGAAATAGATGTATTCGAACACGCACATCGCGTGTTTCGCCGCGTCGCAGTTGTCCTTTACGGAAAGCACGCCGCCCTTCGTGAACACCAGCATTTCGCCGGGGAGCACGTCGCGGATGAGTTTCGCGCCGACGGAATCGAGGGCGCAGCTTTCGGAGGCGATGACATACGCGCCGTCCGCCCGCTGCCCGTAGCAGAGGGGGTGGAATCCGTTGGGATCGCGCACGGCGATCATTTTCTGCGGGGACATCACGATGAGCGAATACGCCCCCTTGATCTTTTTCAGGGCGCGGCTGATCGCCTCCTCGATGGAGCAGGCGTTGATGCGTTCCTTCGTGATCATATAGGAGATGACTTCGGTATCGCTCGTCGTATGGAAGATCGAGCCTTCCTCTTCGAGCGCCTCCCTGAGTTCGTAGGAATTGACGAGGTTGCCGTTGTGCGCCAGCGCCATCGTGCCCTTGATGTGGCGCACCACGATGGGCTGGGCGTTGACGACGCCCTTGCTGCCCGTCGTGCCGTAACGCACGTGCCCGAGCGCCATATTGCCTTCGCCGAGCGTTTCCATGATGCGCGGCGTGAACACGTCGTTTACCAAGCCGTCGTCTTTATGCACGCGGAACACGCCGTCGTCGTTGACGACGATGCCCGCCGACTCCTGTCCCCTGTGCTGCAAGGCGAACAGCCCGTAGTACGTCAGGTGCGCCACGTCCGCCTTTTCGGGGGCAAAGATGCCGAAAACGCCGCATTCTTCGTTGATCTTCCTCATCGGTTTATTCCCCCAGCAGGCGTTTTAAAATCTCGTGATAAGCGTCCTCCACCCCGCCGAGATCGCGGCGGAAACGGTCCTTATCGAGTTTTTCTTTGGTAACGCTGTCCCAGAACCGGCAGGTATCGGGCGAAATTTCGTCGGCGAGGACGATCTTTCCCTCCTTCGTTTTGCCGAATTCCAGTTTGAAATCGATAAGTTCGATGTTGACGGCTTTCAGGTATTCGGAAAGGATGTCGTTGATCTTCAACGAATACGAGGCGATGAGATCGAGTTCCTCCTTCGTAGCCCACTTCATGGCGAGGATGTGGTACTCGTTGACCATGGGATCGCCGAGCGCGTCGTCCTTATAGCAGTATTCCAGCACCGTCGCGCCGAGTTTCGTGCCCTCTTCCAGACCGAGGCGCTTGGCGAGCGAGCCCGCGGCGATGTTGCGCACGATGACTTCCAGCGGCACGATCTTCACGCGCCTGACCACCGTTTCGCGGTCGTTTAATTCTTTTACGTAATGCGTGGGGATGCCGTCCTTTTCCAAAAGCCGCATCAGATGATTGGTAACGCGGTTGTTGATCGCGCCTTTGCCCGAGATCGTTCCTTTTTTGAGTCCGTTGAAGGCGGTCGCGTCGTCCTTATACGAAACGATGCAGTAATCTTCGTTATCCGTCGCAAAGACCTTTTTCGCCTTGCCTTCGTAAAGCTGCTCTCTCTTTTCCATAATGCGTATTCTCCTTTATGCAATAAAGATTTTTTCGTTGTTCAGCCGTTGAATTTTTCTTCGACGGCGCGGTTTTTTTCCAGCACTTTCCGCGCCGCCGCCGCGCGCGATTCTTCCAGTTTTTTATACAGTTCCCCGTCGGATACCGCGAGGATCTGCACCGCCAGAAGGGCGGCGTTTTCCGCGCCGTCGATGGCGACGGTCGCCACGGGAATGCCGGAGGGCATCTGCACGGTGGATAAAAGCGCGTCCAACCCGTCGAGGGTGGAGGACTTCACGGGGACGCCGATAACCGGCAATACGGTGTTCGCGGCAAGGCTTCCCGCAAGGTGCGCCGCCTTGCCCGCCGCCGCGATGATCGCGCCGAATCCGTTTTTCGCGGCGTTTTCGGCGAAGGCTTTCGCTTCCGCAGGCGTGCGGTGCGCCGAATAAACGTGCATTTCAAAGGGCACGCCGAATTTTTTCAGCGTTTCCGCCGCTTTTTCGAGGACGGGCAGATCGCTGTCGCTGCCCATGACGATACCGACTTTCTTCATATTTTACGCTCCTTTAAGAACTTTCGCGTTTTCACGGCGGGGGGACGGTTTCCTCCCCGTCCGGACCTTGAAAAAAAAAAAAAAAAAGCAGACCTGAAAAAGGGACTGCCCGCTCGGTCGGCCACAACGGTTTTTCACTCCCTTGCAAAACCCCGCCAGCCCGACGGATACCCCGCCCGACTTTACCGACAGTTAAAAAAACGCTGTTTCATTTACGACAATATTATACAAAAAATATGCCCGTTCGTCAACTAAACAAGGGCGGCATTTTCAAACTTGGCGCGCTCTTTTTTGCCGCCGGAAAAAATTTTTTTCATCCCCCCGTTTGCGTTGACATTTTTTTTGCGGCGTGGTATAATAACATACGAAAATTAGTTTGAAATTCAAACTATTTTGCCGCGGCGGAGGTGTTTTCGATGGATCTGCGCGAAAAGTACAACGATTTTTTCGTGAAATGTTTCAATTTGATCCTGAAACGGGAAAAGGAAATGCTCTCCATGATCGACAAACGGCTTTCCATAACGGAGATCCACGTGATCGAATACATCGTCGAGGCGGGGAAAAACAACACCTCGAAACAGGTGGCGAAACTGCTGCGCGTTTCCCCGGGCACCCTTACCACAGCCGTGAACACCCTCTGTAAAAAGGGCTATGTGCGGCGGGAAAAGGACGGCGCCGACAAGCGCGTGATCCGCCTGTTCCTCACGGAAAAAGGCGAAAAAGCACACGCCGTGCACATCGCCTTCCATAAGCGCATGGTCGATTCCTTCCTTTCCGCCGCCAGCGAAGAGGAAGCCGTCTCCCTCATCGCCGCGCTGGAAAAATTAAAGGACTTTCTCGGAGAATATCATGCTAAAATTTAAATTCATCACCGATTCTTCGGCGGATATACCCAAAAACGTTGCAAAAGAACTCGACATCACCGTGCTGCCCTTGGGCGTTTCCTTCGGCGGCGAAAGTTATCTCGACGGCGTGGACATCACCCCCGCGGAATTTTACGCGAAACTCAAAGCCTGCAAGGAACTGCCCAAAACCAGCCAGCTCAACCGTTTCGCTTTCGAAGAGATTTTCGCCCCCTATAAGGGGACGGACGTCGTCCCCGTCGTCCTCCTGCTCGGCGCCGAAATGAGTTCCACGTTTTCCGCCGCGAAAGAGGCGGTGGCGGCGCTCGGCATGGAAGAGCAGGTGCTCCTGATCGACAGCGAGGCGGTTACCTTTGCCCTCGCCGCCCTCGTGACCGAAGGGGCGAAACTTGCAAAGACGGCGGAAAGCAAAGCCGACCTCGAAGAAAAACTGATCTCCCTGCGCGACCGCATCCGGCTGTACGCCTATGTGGACGATTTAAGATACCTGCGCTACGGCGGCAGGCTTTCGGCGGCGAGCATGCACTTCGCCAATCTGCTGCACATCCGCCCCGTGGTTACGCTGAATAAAAAGGTGGACGTCGTTTCCAAACAGATCGGCACCGCGAAATGCGTGCGCTATATGATCGAAAAAATCAAGGAGGAAGCGGATCTTTCCTTCCCCCTTTACTTTGCGAATTCCGATTGCCGCGCGGAAGGCGAAGCCTTCGAAAGGCGCGTTCTCGCGGAAGTGCAGGGCGCAACGCCCTTCCCCGAAATGCACGACATAGGCCCCACGGTGGGCACGCACGCCGGCCCCGGGTGCTACGGCGTGGTGTTCGTGGCAAAGAGCGCCCGCAGATAAACAGGCTCACACCCCATCCTCATCTTTTTATACCGCGGGGCGGCGCAAATGCGCCGCCCCGCGGTAAATTTTAAATTTTTTTCGCCTTTCGCGCGGTTTATTTATAGCGCACCTTCACGCCCTTTTCTTCCAGAAAATTCAGAAATTCCGGCGCGCTCCCCGCCGCAAACCCGTCCGCGCGCACGATATGCGCCTGCGCCTTGCTTATGAAAAGATAGATGTGCTCTTTATCCGCGCACGCCTCGCGGATCTCGGTATAATAAAGCACGTTGTTCCCCGCCGGTCTGCCGCCGCTTTCGATTTCGGATTCTATCCTGTCGCCGTAAAAGCGGAAGGTCTCCTTCATCCCCTGCAGCAGAATATCGGGCGTGTTTTTCCTGCCCGAGCCTATCTTGCCGAGCAGCAACGGCAGAAACACGTAGACCACGGCCATCGCCGCCATCGCGCCGCCCAGCACGTAATTCTCTATGAAGAAAAACATCGCGGCAAGCAGCGCGAACGCCGCCGTGCCGACGAGTTGGATCTTGCCGCTCTGCCGCTTTACCGCGTATTTCCTAAACGCCGCAAGATCGTCCTTCCCGATCTCGCTTACGTTTTCGAAAAGCGGCGCCCGCGCCGCGGGTTCCGATTCCGCCGCGGGTTCGTTTTCTTTTACGAATTCGTCCATTTCGCGCCTCCTTTAATCCGCGTCGAAATTTTCAAGCCGGCTCTTTTTCGGCAGCGGCTTGCTGTCCCCGTGGAATACGAGAATCATCGTTAAAAACGCCAGCAGCATGAACGCCGCCGCATACATAAACAGCGATTCCATGCCCACGGCGTCCATCAGCAGCCCCGATAAAAAGGGCGTGGCGATCTGCCCCGCCATGGAAGCGGTATAATAATATCCCGTAAACTTCCCGACGGTGGAGCCCTTGCTCATCTCCACGACCATGGGATAGGAATTGACGTTGATCGTCGCCCAGCCGACGCCGCAGAGGGCGAAAAAGACCGCCATTACATAGAACATGGGATTGGAAAGCACGCTGCCCTCGGAGAGATCGATCTTCACGCCGAAGAGGTTCGAACCGACGAAAAACGCCGCGAAAAAGGAAACGAACATCACCGCCACGCCGATCAGAATGGTCTTCTTTCTGCCGATGCGCGAGGCGACGAGCCCCACGGGGATGAACATGGCGATGGCAGCCACCTGCGCCACCATCAGCGGCAGGGAAAAGGAGCCGTCCGCAATGCCCCAGACCTCCTGCGCGTATACCGAAAAGGAGGAAGTTACCGCGTTGTACGCCATGAACCATAAAAAGACGGAAGCGAGCAGGAAGATCATGCTCCGCATCTTTTCCCTGCCGAGTTTTTCCGTGCCTTCGTTTTCGTCCCTGCCGTCGTCCGCGACGTTGAAACGCCGTTCGTCCTCTTCCCGCAGCGCGTTGAGTTTCGGCTCTTTCACCAGCAGCAGGAAGAGCACGAGGAAAAGAAGCATCAGACCGGAAACCACCCCGAAGAGGGGCAGATACGCCCCGCCGTCCTTCACCATCACGGCGATGAGCCCCAGCGAGATCAGCCCGCCGAGCGCGCCCATCAGGTTGATGACGGCGTTCGCCTTGCTGCGCAGGGGTTTGACGGTTACGTCGGGCATCAGCGCCACCGCCGGCGAGCGGTACACGCTCATAAACACCAGCGTGAAACAAAGCGTGATCATGAACGCCGTAAACGAACCGCTGTCCGCGCTCGCGCCCACCGCCACGAAGGTCAGCGCCGAAAGGACGGTGCCCACGACGATATAGGGCGTGCGCCTGCCGAAACGGCAGCGTTTCGATTTATCCGACAGCGTGCCGAAGAGCGGCAGCATGAAGAGGGCGACGATGTTGTCGAGCGCCATGACGATGCCCCGCACCGCGTTATCCAGCCCGAACGTGCCGGCAAGGATCTTGGAAACGATGTTGTCGTACACCTGCCAGAACATCGATATGCTCAAAAATACAAGCCCTACGAAAACGGTGTTCTTTACGTTGAGTTTCATGCGTCTTCCCCGCGTTTTTCTTTTATTCTACCATAAAATCGCGCCGATGACAAGATAAAGCGACGGGGCGGCGGGAAAAATTTCCCGCCGCCCCGTAAAAAGGGTCATATTTTTTTCGTCGCGTTCTCTTCAAGCAGTTTCGCGTAAACGTCTTCCCTGCGCACGACGCCGAGATCGCCTTCCTTTCTGCTCCACACCGAAACGGAGCCGTCTTCCGCTTCCTTGTCGCCCACGACGAAGAAATACGGCGTCTTTTCCAGCCGCGCCTCGCGGATCTTGTAACCGATCTTCTCGTTGCGCACGTCCGCCTCCGCGCGGAGATTGCGCGCCGCAAGTTCCGCGGCGATTTTTTGCGCGTACGCCGCGCTCCTTTCCGTAACCGAAAGCACTTTAACCTGCACCGGCGCCAGCCACAGCGGGAACGCGCCCGCGTATTTTTCGATGAGCAGGGCGAGCGTTCTTTCGTAGCAGCCGATGGAACTCCTGTGAATGACGAAGGGGGTCTTTTTTTCGCCGTTCTCGTCGATATAGGTCATCCCGAAGGACTGCCCCGCGGCGAAATCGAGCTGCAGGGTGATGAGGGTATCCTCCTTGCCGTATACGTTCTTGATCTGGATATCGAGTTTCGGCCCGTAGAACGCCGCTTCGCCGTCCGCCTCAACGTAATCGATGCCGAGATCGTCCAAAATGACCTTCATGCGCGCCTCGGTATCCTTCCACGCCTTGTCGTTGTCGATGTACTTCGCCTTATCGGATTTGCCCCGCTTGCTGAAACGGAAGGTAACGTCGTCCTTCAACCCGAGACAGTCGAGGAAATAATAACTTAAATCGAGGCAGCGCTTGAATTCTTCTTCGACCTGTTCCGGCGTGCAGACGATGTGCCCGTCGGAAAGCGTGAACTGCCTTACGCGGATCAGCCCGTGCATCTCGCCGCTCGCCTCTTTTCTGAACAGCGTGGAGGTCTCCGCATAGCGGCAGGGAAGATCGCGGTAACTTTTCAGCCCGTTTTTATAGATCTGATACTGGAACGGGCAGGTCATCGGGCGCAGCGCCATGGCGTCGGGACTGTTCTCGTCCCCCAGAATGAACATCTTGTCGCGGTAATGATCCCAATGCCCCGAAATGCGGTAGAGATCGTGTTTCGCCATATAGGGGGTCTTGGTAAGCATGAAGCCGCGCCGTTCCTCTTCGTCCTCCACGAACCGCGTGAGGATCTGCAAGATCTTCGCCCCCTTCGGCATGATGATGGGCAGCCCCTGCCCCACGACTTCCTCCGTCATGAAGATGCCCAGATCCCTGCCGAGTTTGTTATGATCGCGCTTTTTCGCCTCCTCCACGGCGGCGAGATATTCTTCGAGTTCCGATTTCTTTTCAAACGCCGTGCCGTAGATGCGGGTGAGCATCTTGTTCTTTTCATCCCCCCGCCAGTACGCGCCGGTAACGCTCGTCAGTTTGAACGCCTTGATCCGCCCCGTGGAAGGCAGGTGCGGTCCGCGGCAGAGATCGACGAAATCCCCCTGCTTATAAAAAGAGATCTCCGCGCCCTTCGGCAGATCCGCGATGAGTTCCTTTTTATACGGCTCGTCAAATTCCTCCATCAGTTTGAGCGCGTCCTTTCTGGGCAGGGTGAAACGTTCGACGGGCAGATCGCTTTTCACGATCTTCTGCATTTCCGCTTCGATCTTTTTCAGATCCTCCTGCGCGATGGGGGTCTTGAAATCGATGTCGTAGTAAAACCCGTTTTCGATGACCGGCCCGATGGCGAGTTTGCAGGTGGGATAAATGGACTTGACCGCCTGCGCCAGAACGTGGGACGCCGTGTGGCGGAACACATCCAGCCCCTCTTTGTCTTTGAGGGTAACGATCTCCAGCGCGCAGTCGTTCGTCAGAACGTGCGATAAATCGACGAGGACCCCGTCCGCCTTGCCGCATACGGCGTTCCGATACAGCCCTTCGGAAATGCTCGCGGCAACTTCCCCTACCGTTTTTCCGCTTTCGATCTCCAAAACGGATTTGTCTTTCAGTGTGATCTTCATTTTCGTTTCTCCCGATATAAAATAAAAAATCCTCAAAACCCGTAGGTTTTAAGGACGAAAAAATTTTTCCGCGGTTCCACCTTAATTACCGGAAAAGATCCGGTCGCTTTCGAAAACGGGCGAAAAGGCGCCCGCAGCCCTGCCCGAGAAGGCGGTTTCGCACTTCGCAAACCAATGCGTTCTCCCAGCGCCCGAACGCTCTCTGAAAATGTTTTGCGCGCTACTTGTCGATCCCGTTACGGCAATTCGTCTTGTCGATAATTATCTTATACTCTTTTTTCCGATTTGTCAACCGCTTTTCAGGAAAAATAGCCCCTGCCGAGAATAATTTTATCCCCGAAATATTCTTTGAGGTATTTTTCGTCGGTCGCGGGCAGGGGGGAATGTACCTCCACCTCCCCGCAGCCGGAAAGCAGCACCTCGCGCACGATGCGCCCCTCTTCCAGCCCCTTATCCATCAACTCACCCCGCGTTAAACGGCGGTACTGCGCGTCGTACACCTTTTCGTCCTCCACGAACACCTTGCGCTTTTTGTCTTCCAGAAGATAGACGATGAAATCCTTCAGCTGCGCGCCGCGGAAATATTCCGGCATACAGTTGACGATGCCCAGCCATTTGGCTTTGAGCGGACGCAGGCGGAAATGGAATATGCCGTCGATCGCCGCGCTTTCAAAGCCGGTAAGCCGCCCGAAGGCGTAGCGTTTATCCTCTTCAAGATCGGCGGCGATGAGGGAGGTTAAAAGCAGTTCCTTTTCGATGCTCCCCAGCCCGCCGGCGGGAATGTTCTTTTTGAAGTAATCGTATTTATAGTTGACGGCGATGACGTCCGCCGCCTTGTCGCACAGTTCCCGCTTGACGATGTCCGCATAGTAGGCGGGGCAGTCCACCGTCAGCACGCTCCTGCCGCCGGCGCGCCGCACGTTCGCGCGGCATTCCGCCTGTTCGAGCAGTTCCCGCAGCGTGAAGCGGATATAATCCAAATTCCCTTCGTTATAATCTTTATCGGTAAACGTTATCTGAACCATATATCTTTATTCTATGCTTTTCCTCCCTCAAAATACGCCGCGGCGGCGCTTTTTTGCGAACTTTTTTGCGTTTTGCGTCGTTTCCGGAGGCGCGCGTCATGCGGTAGACGGCTTTATACCCTTCGGAGATCGCCACCACCGTAGAAGCGGCGAGCACCGTTTTCACCCAAACGCCCGGCGTGAGCGGCGCGATGCCGAAGGCTTTGTAAGCGACCTGCACGATGAGAACGTGGATTAAAAACGTCAGCGCGAAGGTAAGGGGCATCGTCTTGTTGTTTTTCAGGCGGGCGAAGGCGCTTTCCGCCCCGATCCCGCGGCTGTTGAAGGCGTTGAAAAGCTGAAAGACGATGAACAGCGTGAAGATCGCCCCGCCCCGTTCCGCCGCGGAAGCGCCGAGAAAATTGTACTTCGCCTGCAAGAGGAGCGCCCCCGCCATATACGCGGCGTTGAGCAGGATGCGCAGCAGCATCTTCTTCCCCACGATGCTTTCCGTTCTGCCGACGGGTTTGCCGTCCATCACCGACCTGTCGGAGGCCTCCAGCCCCAGCGTAAGCGCCGGCGGTCCGTCCATGACGACGTTGATCCACAGAAGCTGCAAAGTGTTGAAAGGCGCGGCGCTCCCCGTGAAAAGGGAAAGCACGATGAACAGCACCGCCGAAAGGTTGACGGTGAGTTGGAACAATATGAATCTTTGCAGGTTTTTATAGACGTTCCTGCCGAACTCCACCGATTTCACCACCGTGGCGAAACTGTCGTTTAAAAGCACCACGTCCGCCGCCTCTTTGGTGATCTGCGAACCGGTAACCCCCATGGCGATGCCGACGTCCGCATGGCGGATGGCGGGGGCGTCGTTGATGCCGTCCCCCGTTACGGCGACCACTTCCCCGCTCTCCTTTAAGGCTTTCACGATGCGCAGTTTCGCCGCGGGCGTGCTGCGCGCCACCACTTTGATGTTTTTCAGGGCGGCTTTTAATTCGTCGTCGTCCATATCTTCCAGCGCGGAAGCCTCCGCAGCCTCGCTTTCTTTTGACATGATCTTCAACTCCCGCGCGACGGCGGAGGCGGTGAGGATGTTATCCCCCGTAAGCATCTTCACTTCGATGCCCGCCCTTTTGCAGGCGCGCACCGCCTCGTACGCTTCCGCGCGCACGGGGTCGGCGATGACGGCGAACCCGTCGAAAACAAAGCGCGCGCTTTCCCTCCCGCCGTCGGCGTGCGCGAACGCCAGCACCCTTTTTCCCTCCCTTTCGCCGGCGGCGACGGCGGAATCGATCTTCCGCCGTCGGGCGGCGTCCGGTTCGGCAAGGGCGAGGATCTTTTCCGGCGCGCCCTTCACGAGGGTGCGCACGCCCCCGCCGTAGGCGAAAGACGTGTACATGCACTTCGTATCGGAAGAAAAGGGAACGCGGTCGGTTATGCGCGCGCTCTTACGCAGATCCATATAGTTTTTCCCCGTTTTCTTTTCGTATTCCGCAAGCAGCGCGCCCTCGCTGCCGCTGCCGAGATACTTCCCTTCCTCCCGCAGAAGATCCGCGGTGGAATTGATGCAGAAATTCTGATAAAGCGCCTCTTTCGCCGCCTCGCTCCCCGCGCCGCGCCCCGTCGCGCATACCTTTACCACGCTCATGCGGTTTTCCGTGAGCGTGCCCGTTTTATCGGAACAGATCACGCTCACCGCCCCCGCCGTTTCCGTGGCGACGAGTTTTTTGATCAACACGTTTTCCTTGGCGAGTTTCATCATGTTGAGGGCGAGGGACACCGCCACGATGGCGGGCAGCCCCTCCGGCACCGCCGCCACGACGAGGACGATACCTTCGATAAACACGTCCGTCAGCGATTCGAAGGTCGCCCCGCCGCTCAGAAACAACCGCGCCGCCGATACGGCGATGACCAGCGCCGCCGCGCACGCGCCGATGAGCGTAACGGTTTTGGTGAGCCGTTCCAGTTTCTGATTGAGCGGGCTTTTGCCGTCCTTTTTGACGGAAAGTTCGCCGGCGATCTGCCCCATTTCCGTATGCGTTCCGACGCCCGTAACCGCCATTTTTCCCTCGCCCGCGGCGATGAACGTGCCGGAATAGAGCATGTTCTTCCGTTCGGCGAGAGGGGTGGCGGCGGGCAGGCGGACGTTTGCGTCCTTTCCGACGGGAACGCTTTCCCCCGTCAGCGACGATTCGTCCGCGGTCAGCCCCCTGCTTTCGATGAGCCTGCCGTCGGCGAGCACCTTATCCCCGCCGGAAAGCAGCAAAATATCGCCGACGACGATCTCGTCCTTGGCGAGCGGCAGGATTTTTCCGTTGCGTATCGCCTTGACGGTAACCTTGTCGTACATGACGCTGAGCGCGGCGAACGCCTTCTGCGAACTGCCTTCCATAAACAGCGTGATCCCCACCGAAAGGGCGATCGCCGCGAGGATGCCGAAACATTCTGCGAAATCCCCGCTCCCCGTTTTGAGCGCCCTGCCGAGGTTTGTGCCGAAGGTGATCGCAAAACTGAACAGCAAAATGAGGATCATCGGCTCCGCGAGCGCCTCCCCGATCCTGCCGAACAGCCCCTTTCCCTTCTTTTTTTCGATGACGTTTTTCCCGAACGTTTCTGCGCTCTTTTTCGCGGCGGCGTCGCTCAGCCCGCCGTTTCGATCGCTCTTTACGGCGGCGAGCGTTTCCGCCGCGCTCAGCGTGTGGTAATCCATTTGCGCTCTCCCGAATTTACTTGTATAAATTTATGCGCGCGATTTTGCCGATATGTGTTTACAAAGCCTTTTTAATGTGGTAAAATAGAAGCAGAAAACAAAGCGAGGTTATGTATGGAAAACGATATTCTGAAAGTGGACATCGAAGGGTATACCGCCGAACTTCCCATTCTGCCGCTGCCAAGCGGCATCAAAATCGCCTTTTTCAATCTGCACGGCAATCAGGAACTCACCGAACACTGCGGCAAAGCGCTGGCGAAACGGCTTGCCGACTGCGACGTGCTCGTTACCGCCGAATCGAAGGGCTTGCAACTGACCCACGTCGTCGCGCGGGAACTGGGCATGCCCTACTACGCCGTGGCGCGCAAAAGCAAAAAACTGTATATGCAGGACGGCATCGAGATCACCATCAAATCGAGCATCACCACGGGCAACATCCAGAAACTGTATTTATCCAAACACGACGTGGAACTTTTAAAAGATAAAAAAGTGGGCATCGTGGACGACGTGGTTTCCACCGGCGCCAGCCTCGAAGGGCTGGAAGAAATCGTGCAGAAAGCCGGCGGCACGGTATACAAAAAGGCGTTCGTGCTCGCCGAAGGCGACGCGGCGTACCGTAAAGACGTTATCTATCTTGCCACCATCCCCTTGATGTAAAAACGCCTGCAACGCGGCTCCCCCCTTTCGGGGGAGTTTTTTTATGCCGGAAAAAATTTTTAAAATTTTAAAAAAAGGCTTGACAAAACGAAATACTATTATATAATATATAGTAGTAAACGAAATCAAACAGGAGGCGGACGCGTGAATATCCAATATAAAAAGGGCGTCATCGAATTGTGTATCCTTTCTTCGCTGCGCAAAAGGGACATGTACGGCTATGAACTTTCGGAATACATTTCGGATAAAATCGATATTTCCGACGGCACGGTGTACCCCATCTTACGCAAACTGAAAAGCGACGGGCTGGTGAAAACCTATCTTTCGGAAGAGAGCGGCGGTCCGCCGAGAAAATATTACTCCCTCACGCAGACGGGAGCGGAAACTTTTTCGCGGGACGCGAAAGAATGGCTTTCCTTTACGGAAACGGTCAATAAAATGTTAAAAGGAGAAGAGTGATATGACGAGAAACCGGTTTATGGAAGAACTCGGGCGGCGGCTGAAAGCCTTAAACGTGCCCGACGCGGAAGAGATCCTTGCCGAATACGAGGAGCATTTCGATTTCAAACTCGAAGAGGGGAAAACGGAGGAAGAAATCGCGCGGCGGCTTTCCTCCCCGCAGGAAATCGCCGAGGAATACGCCGCCGTAAACCGGCCGCAGAACAAATTCGAACGGGGCGCGAAGATCGCGGGGATAACCGCTTTATCCGTGCCGTTGTGCTTCGTTTACGCGCTGATGTGGGCGGCGGCGATCGTCCTCGGCGCGTTCGCCGCCTGCGCCTTAGCCGCGGGATTCTGTTTAATCACCACCGTAAACATCGCCGAACTCATTCCGCAAATGCCCTATCTGCCCGCGCTGCTTACGGGGATCTCCTGTTTCGGGCTGTGCGTTCTTTCCGCCGTCGGATGCGTTTATGCGGCGCTGTACGTTACGCAATGGGGCAGATGCTATCTGAACTGGTGCCGCCGGACGGTGCGGAACTCCTCCGCCCCCGCGCTCTCCGCGCTGCCGAAGGTTTCCAAAAAATTCGCTTACGGCACGAAACTGCTCGCCGCGATCGGGCTCGTCGTTTTCGTTGCCGCGCTCATCGCGGGTTATGCCGCAATGTGCCTTTACGCCGGCAGCCTCGAACCGTGGCACATATGGCAGTGGTTTGAATAATCCCCCCTGCGGCGGAACGGAAAGACTTCGTTCCGCCGCGCACCCCTTATTTTTTTACCATACTACTATATAATATATAATAGTGAACGATATTTATTCAAGGAGAACGTTATGCTTTATAATTTTATCTGCGCGGCAAGTTTTGTCCTCATGCTTCTGCTCAACGTCTTATTGGGAAAATGCAAACGCGCAAAAACCGTTATCCGCATTTTCAGCGGCGTTATCTTCGTTTACAAATGCGCGCACTATATCGTGCAGAACCTCCGCGGCAATCTGAGCATTCCCGTGGAAATCAGTTCAATCAGTTATTTTCTCGTACCCGTTATCGTCGCTTTCAAAATCAAACGGCTGTACGGCGCGGGGTCGTTTTTCGGCATCGCCGCGGGGATCGGCTACTTTGCTTTTTACACGCTGCTCGGATTCACCGTTGCCGAAAGTTTCACCCTTACGGAAATTCTGACGGGCTGTTTCAGCCACGGATACCTTCTGCTCGCGGGACTGCATCTTTTTAAGAACAACGATTTTTCCCCAAGCGAAGGACCGCGCATCTGGGCAACGCTCTTCGCCATGCTCGCATGGGCGCCGGTCTTTTACGACCTCGAAACGCGGGGCATCACCTTTATTTATTACATCATCAAACCGCAGTATCTCTACATATTCGACGCGACGGCGCTCAACGTCCTTTTGGTTTTCCTGTATTATTGTCTGCTCGCCGCGGCGTTCGCCTTTGCCGTGAAATGCTTTTTTTATTGCAACGCCCGCAGGCGCGCAAAGCCCGCCGCCCCCGCCGCATGAAACAAGCGCCCCGCT
>CALVUL010000050.1 GCA_944363555.1 uncultured Clostridia bacterium | reverse complement strand
GTTTTTGAAAAACGCATCGGTCATGAAAAAAAACGCTGCGCCGTCAACCATTTCGATGGAAAACGGTAAAGTCAAGGGCGTTTTTTTCGATCCCCGCAAAGATTGCCGGCATCTCACCGGCGGCGTTGTCGACTTAAAAAATAAAATCGTTTTACCGGGTTTCATCGATGTGCACGTGCATTTAAGGGAACCCGGTTTTTTCTATAAGGAAAGCATAAAAAGCGGTACGGCGGCGGCAGCCGCGGGGGGATATACCGCCGTTTGCGCCATGCCCAATCTCGACCCCTGTCCGGACGGCGCGGAAAACCTCGCCGCCGAACGGACGCTTATCGAAAGGGACGCGCGCGTCGCCGTTTATCCGTACGCCTGCATCACGAAGGGGGAAAAGGGGAAGGAACTCGTCGATTTCGATATGCTCGCGCCGGAAGTCGTCGCGTTTTCCGACGACGGAAAGGGCGTGCAGAGCGAAACGCTGATGGCGGAAGCGATGCGCCGCGTCAAAGCGACGGGCAGGGTGCTCGCCGCGCATTCGGAAGACGAATCCCTTCTGCACGGCGGTTACATCCACGCGGGCATATATGCGAAAGCGCACGGGCACCGCGGTATTTCTTCGGAGAGCGAATACAGGCAGATCGAACGGGATTTGAAACTCGCGGCAAAGATCGGGCACAAGCACCATGTCTGCCACGTTTCCGCAAAGGAGAGCGTGGAACTCATCCGCCGCGCCAAACGAAACGGCGTGGACGTTACCTGCGAGACCGCGCCGCACTATCTGCTTTTGTGCGACGAAGATCTGAAAGAGGAAGGGCGCTTCAAAATGAACCCGCCGCTCCGCAGCCGAGCGGACAGGGATGCGCTGATCGAGGGGATTTTGGACGGCACCGTCGACATGATCGCCACAGACCATGCGCCCCATTCCGCGGAGGAAAAGAGCCGCGGGCTGGAAAAGAGCCTGTTCGGCATTTCGGGCTTGGAAACGGCGTTTCCGCTTTTGTACACGCATTTCGTAAAAACGGGGATCTTCGGCATGGAAAAACTGCTCGATCTTATGTGTTACAACCCCGCGGAACGATTCAACATTCCCTGCGGTTCCTTCGAAGAAGGCGGCAGGGCGGATTTTACGGTGTTCGACCTCGAAAAAAAATATCCGGTCGATCCGGAAAAGTTTCTGTCAAAAGGCAAAAGCACGCCGTTCGGCGGATACGAAGTATACGGCGAATGCGCGATGACAATTTATAACGGGAGGATCGTATGGCAAAGGAATTCGACAGAAAATTAGTATTTGAAGACGGCGCCGAGTATTACGGCTACGCGTTCGGCGCGTCGGCAACGAAGGTGTGCGAAGCGGTGTTCAACACGTCGCCCGTCGGTTATCAGGAGATCGTTACCGACCCCACGTACACCGATCAGCTTGTGGTGATGACGTATCCCGTCATCGGCAACTGCGGCATCTGCGACGAGGACGACGAAACGAAGATCCCCAACATCGGCGCGCTCGCCGTGCGCGATTATAACGATTTGCCGAGCAATTTCCGCAGCACCCGTACGCTCGCGGGGGTGATGGAGGAGTTCGGCATCCCCGGCATTTACGGGATCGATACGAGAAAACTGACCCGTTCCATCCGTGAAAAAGGCAGCCGCCGCTGCTGTATCTGTCCGGCGGATTTTCCCAAAAAGGAGGCGATCGCCCTCATCGGGAATACGCCCGTTCCGCACGACGAAGTCAGGCGGGTTTCCACCCGCGCCAAGCGCTATTCCAAAACGGCGCACCCGAAATTCAGCGTGGTCGCGGTGGACTGCGGCGTGCGGCTGAGCACGATGAAGACCTTAAACCGCTGCGGCTGCAACGTAACCGTCGTTCCCTACGATTCGGCTGCGGAGGACATCCTCGCCATGCATCCCGACGGCGTCGTTTTCACCGACGGCCCGGGCAATCCGGAGGACGTGCCCGAAACCATCGCCGCCCTCAAAGCGCTTTTGGGTAAAGTGCCGCTTTTCGGGGAAGGGCTCGGTCATCAGTTGCTCGCCATCGCCTACGGCGGTAAAACGGTGAAGATGAAGTTCGGGCACCGCGGCTGCAACTATCCCGTCAGAAACGTAAAGACGGGGAAGATCGAGATCACTTCGCAAAACCATTCCTACGCCGTGGACGAAGAGAGCCTGAAAGGCACGCCCCTTGCGGTAACGGGCGTGAACGTTCTCGACGGCAGCGTGGAAAGTCTGGAATGCGCCGCGGACGGGGCGTTTTCCATCCAGTATCATCCGGACGAGGCTTCGTTCGACAAATTTACCGCGCTCATGGAGGAAAAACGCAATGCCTAAAAGAACAGACATCAAGAAAATACTCGTGATCGGCAGCGGGCCCATCGTCATCGGGCAGGCTGCGGAATTCGACTATGCCGGCACGCAGGCGTGCCTCGCGCTCAAAGAGGAGGGGTACGAGGTCGTGCTCGTGAACTCCAACCCCGCCACCATCATGACGGATACGCAGACGGCGGACAAGGTGTACATGGAACCGCTGACGCTGGAATACCTCGGCAAGATCCTGCGTTACGAGCGGCCCGACGCCATCATCCCCGGCATCGGCGGGCAGACGGGGCTGAACCTCGCCATGCAACTCGCCAAGAAAGGCGTTTTGGACGAATGCCACGTGGAACTGCTCGGCACGCCGCGGCGCAGTATCGAGCGGGCGGAGGATCGGGAACTTTTCAAGGAACTTTGCGAAGAACTCGGCGAGCCGGTCCTGCCGAGCATGATCGCCACCAGCATGGAAGAGGGGATCGTGGCGGCGAAGACCATCGGCTATCCCGTGGTGCTCCGCCCCGCCTTCACGCTGGGGGGCACGGGCGGCGGTTTTGCCGACAACGAAGAAGAACTCAAAGAGATCCTGAAAAACGCCCTTTCCCTTTCGCCCGTCGGGCAGGTGCTGGTGGAAAAGAGCATCAAGGGCTTTAAGGAAATCGAATTCGAAGTGATGCGCGACGAAAACGATACCGCCATCACGGTATGCAGCATGGAAAACGTCGATCCCGTCGGCATCCACACGGGGGATTCCATCGTCGTGGCGCCGGCGCAGACCCTTACGAAAAAGGAATTCGACATGCTGCGCACCAGCGCGCTCAGGATCATCCGCGCGCTGAAGATCGCCGGCGGCTGCAACATCCAGTTCGCCCTCGATCCGGAATCCTTCGACTATTATCTTATCGAAGTCAACCCCCGCGTGTCGCGTTCTTCCGCCCTCGCGTCCAAGGCGAGCGGCTATCCCATCGCGCGCGTTACGGCGAAAGTCGCGGTGGGGATGCATCTCGACGAGATCCGCCTTTCCACCACGCCCGCGAGTTTCGAGCCGGCGATCGATTACGTGGTCACGAAGGTCGCGCGTTTCCCCTTCGATAAATTCGCGGGGGCGTCGAACAAACTCGGCACGCAGATGAAGGCGACGGGCGAGGTGATGAGCGTCGGCAGGACGATAGAGGAAAGCCTTTTGAAAGCCGTGCGTTCGCTGGAAACCGGCGTGTGCCACGTGCACAGCCCGAAATTCGATAAAACGCCCACGGAAGAGCTGTACGATTATATTAAGGACGGCAGGGACGACAGGCTGTTCGCCGTCTGCGAACTGCTGCGCCGCGGCGAGCGGGCGGAACGCATCAACGCCGTAACGAAGATCGACATGCTGTTTTTGGAAAAATTCGCGCATATCGTGGATTACGAGAAGGTCGTCGCCGCGCATAAAGGCGATCAGAAGACGCTGTACGCCGCGAAGAAAACGGGTTTTTCCGATAAATACATCGCTAAACTTTGGAACGTGGAGGAAAAGGACGTTTACGCCCTGCGGGAAAAATACGGTATTTTCCCCGTATATAAGATGATTGATTCCTGTTCGGGGGAATTTGCCGGTTATGTGCCGTATCTTTACTCCACCTACGAAGAGGAAAACGAAGCGGCGGTGGAAAACCGCAGAAAGATCGTCGTTCTGGGCAGCGGTCCCATCCGTATCGGGCAGGGGGTGGAATTCGATTATTCCACCGTGCACGCCGTCAAGACCATCAAGGAAAACGGTTACGAGGCGATCATCGTCAACAACAACCCCGAAACGGTTTCCACCGACTACACGACGAGCGACAAACTTTATTTCGAGCCGCTCACCGTAGAGGACGTGATGAACGTTCTGCATCTCGAAAAGCCGGAAGGCGTTATCGTATCGCTCGGCGGGCAGACGGCGATCAACCTCGCCGCGGGGCTGGCGGAAAAGGGCGTGAAGATTATCGGCACCGACGTGGACGCCATCGAAAAGGCGGAAAACCGCGACGCCTTCGAGCGCATCATGAACGAACTGGGCATCCCCGAACCCAAGGGGGAGGCGGTTACCAACATCGAGGACGGCGTGAAGGTCGCGGAAAAGATCGGCTATCCCGTGCTCGTGCGCCCCAGTTACGTTCTCGGCGGCAGGGCGATGCAGATCGTCGGCAACGAGGCGTCTTTGCGCTATTATCTCGAAAACGCCGTCAAGATCGACGAAAAACAGCCGGTGCTCGTCGATAAATACATCGTCGGCAAGGAACTCGAAGTGGACGCCGTGTGCGACGGCAGGGACGTGTTCGTGCCGGGCATCATGGAACTCGTGGAAAAAACCGGCATTCACTCCGGCGATTCCATCAGCGTTTATCCCACGTTCAGCGTCAGCCGGAAGGTCAAGGAAACCATTTTGGACTACACCGTAAAACTGGGGCTCGGGATCGGCATCGTCGGGCTGTACAATATCCAGTTCATCGTCGATAAGGACGAAAACGTGTTCGTCATCGAAGTCAACCCCCGTTCTTCGCGGACGGTGCCCTTCCTTTCCAAAGCGACGGGCTACAATCTCGCGGACATCGGCACGCTGGTCATCTTGGGCAAGAGCCTGAAAGAACAGGGATTCGATAAGATCTATCCCGAAGAGAAAAAGCGCTGGTACGTGAAAGCGCCCGCCTTCTCGTTCTCCAAGATCAGCGGGCTGGACGCCTATCTTTCGCCGGAAATGAAGTCGACGGGGGAGGCGATCGGCTACGACAAAAAACTCACCCGCGCCCTTTACAAGGCGTTGCAGGCGAGCGGCATGAACGTGGCGAATTACGGCACGATCCTCGTTACCGTGTGCGATAAGGACAAGGAAGAGGCGCTGCCCCTCGTGCGCCGTTTTTACAACCTCGGTTTCAATATCGAGGCGACGGAGGGCACGGCGAAATTCCTGAAAAAGAACGGCATCCGTACCCGCGTGAAAGGCAAACTGAGCGACGGCAAGAGCGATATTTTGGAATCGATCCGCAAAGGTTACGTCAACTACGTTATCAACACGCGGGACGTCGATTCGGTTTCCCAGCAGTCGGACGGCTATCTCATCCGCCGCTGCGCCGTGGAGAACAACGTAACGATGTTCACCGCCCTCGACACCGTGCGCGTGCTGCTCGACGTGCTGGAAGAGATCACCATCACCATATCCACCATCGATGAAGAATAGCGACGTCTATACCGTAACGGAAAACAAAAACATTGCGAAAAACGTCTTTCGGATGACGCTTGCCGGCGATACGGGCAGGATCTCGGCGGCGGGGCAGTTCGTCAACATTAAAATAGACGGCTTGTTTCTGCGCCGCCCCGTTTCGGTGTGCGATTATAACGAAAGGGAGATCGTCATCGTCTACAAAGTCGTGGGCAAAGGCACGGAGAAGATGAGCAAAATGCCCGCCGGCACAACGCTCGATCTTCTTACGGGCTTGGGCAACGGCTACGATCTGGCGCCGAGCGGGGAAAAACCCCTTTTGATCGGCGGCGGCGTCGGCGTTCCGCCCCTTTACAACCTCGCCAAAAAACTCATCGCCGCGGGAAAGGAAGTTTCGGTAATTCTCGGTTTCAACGCCGCGGAAGAAGTGTTTTTCGAAGAGGAGTTCCGCGCGCTCGGCGCAAAGGTTTTCGTAACCACGGCGGACGGCAGTTACGGCATAAAAGGTTTCGTTACGGCGGTGAAGCCGGAACACAGTTACGTCTACGCCTGCGGTCCGGAGCCGATGCTTAAAGCGGTGTACGCCGCTTACGAAGGGGGCGGGCAGTTTTCCTTCGAGGAGCGCATGGGGTGCGGCTTCGGCGCGTGCATGGGGTGCACCTGCAAGACGAAGTACGGCAGCAAGCGCGTCTGCAAGGACGGGCCCGTGCTCTTTAAGGAGGAGATCGTATGGTAGATACGAAAGTCGTCTTATCGGGGCTGACCCTCGACAATCCCGTCATCCCCGCCAGCGGCACATTCGGGTTCGGTTACGAATTCAACGAATTTTACGATATAAACGTACTCGGCAGCATCGCGCTCAAAGGCACGACGAAAGAGGGGCGTTTCGGCAACCCCACGCCGCGCATCGCGGAATGTACGGAAGGGCTTTTGAACAGCGTCGGCTTGCAGAATCCCGGCGTTCGCAAGGTCGTCGAAGAGGAACTGCCAAAACTCAGAAAGACGTTCCGTAAAAAGGCGATCGCCAACGTCGGCGGGTTTTCCGTGGAAGAATACGTCTACACCGCCGCCCTGCTCGATAAAGAGGAGGCGATCGGGCTTATCGAACTCAACGTCAGCTGTCCCAACGTGCACGACGGCGGCATGAGTTTCGGCGTCGACCCGTTAAAGGTGGAGGAAGTAACCCGCGCCGTGAAAGCGGCGGTGAAGAAGCCGCTTTACGTCAAACTCACCCCCAACGTTACCGATATAACGGAGACGGCGCTCGCCGCGAAACGCGGCGGCGCGGACGGGCTGTCGCTCATCAACACCCTGCTCGGCATGCGCATCGACCTGAAAAAAAGAGCGCCGGTCCTCGCCAACAAAAAAGGAGGCTTTTCCGGCAGGGCGGTATTTCCCGTCGCCGTGCGGATGGTTTACGAGGTCTACGAGGCTGCGGGGCTGCCGATCATCGGCATGGGTGGCGTAGCCTGCGCCGAGGACGTGCTGGAAATGATGCTCGCGGGCGCGTCCGCCGTGGAAGTGGGGGCGGAAAATCTGGTCAATCCCTATGCGTGCAGGGAGATCGTCGAAGATCTGCCCCGCGTCATGGAAAAATACGGCATAACGTCGCTGCAAAACATCATAGGAGGAGCGCACGGATGAAAGACGTCATTATCGCACTCGATTTTGCAAACAGAGCGGAAACTTTCGCTTTTTTGGACAAATTCACCGAAGAAAAGCCTTTCGTGAAGATCGGCATGGAACTTTTTTACGCGGAAGGCCCTTCGATCGTAAGGGAAATCAAGGCGCGCGGGCACAAGATCTTTCTCGATCTGAAACTGCACGATATACCCAATACCGTAAAAAAGGCGATGAAGGCGCTTTCTTCTTTGGACGTGGATATGACCAACCTGCACGCCGCGGGCACGTCCGCCATGATGCGCGCGGCGCTCGAAGGGCTGACGCGCCCCGACGGCAGCCGCCCGCTGCTGATCGCGGTAACGCAGCTTACCAGCACTTCGCAGGAGGCGATGGAACGGGATATTCTGATCGAAAAGCCCATCGACGAGGTGGTGATGCATTACGCGGAAACGGCAAGCCTCGCGGGGCTGGACGGCGTGGTATGCTCGCCGCTGGAAGCGGGCAAGGTGCACGGCGCGTGCGGCAAAACGTTTCTGACCGTAACCCCGGGCGTGCGGTTCGCGGAAGGGGAAAAAGGCGATCAGGTGCGCGTAACCACGCCGGCGAAGGCGCGGGAACTCGGTTCGGACTACATCGTCGTCGGGCGCCCGATTACCGCGGCGGAAAACCCCGCGGAAGCCTACCGCCGCTGCGTAAGGGAATTTTTAGGCTGAGGAGAGAAAAATGAAGGAAAAAATCGCAAAAGATCTGCTGTCTGTCGGCGCGGTGTTCCTGCGCCCCGAAAAGCCCTTTATCTGGGCGAGCGGCATCAAGAGCCCCGTATACTGCGACAACCGTTTGACGCTCACTTCCCCGAAAGTGCGTAACGACGTGGAAAACGGGCTGGTTTCTTTGATTCGGGAACATTACCCCGACGCGGAAGTTCTGATGGGCACGAGCACGGCGGGCATCGCGCACGCGGCGATCTGCGGGCACATTCTGCAAATGCCCATGGGATACGTGCGCGGCGGCGCGAAGGACCACGGCAGGGCCAATCAGATCGAGGGTAAACTCGAAAAAGGGCAGAAAGTCGTGGTTGTGGAGGATCTCGTTTCCACCGGCGGCAGCGCCGTGGAGGTTGTGAACGTTCTGCGCGAGGCGGGGGCGGAAGTGCTCGGCATCGTCAGCATCTTCACCTACGGCATGAAAAAAGGGCTGGAAAGGCTTGCCGCCGCGAACGTGAAGAACGTCAGTCTGTGCGATTTCGACTGCCTTGTCGAAGTCGCCGCGCAGGAAGGCTTCATCAAAGCGGAAGACAAAGCGCGGCTCATCCGTTTCAGGGATAATCCGTCGGATGAAAGTTGGATCGGATAGGAGAGGTGTATGCGGCATTTACTCGATATTACCGATTTGAGCGTGGAGGAGATCGAAGATCTCGCCCGCGTCGCGGAGGACATCGCCGAACATCCCGAAAAATACGCCGAAAGCTGCAAGGGCAAAAAACTCATCACGCTTTTTTTTGAACCGAGCACGAGAACGCGCATGAGTTTCGAAGCGGCGATGTGGGAACTCGGCGGCAGCGTGATCAGCTGCACGGATATGAACACCTCTTCCGTCGTCAAGGGGGAAACGCTCGCGGATACCATGCGGGTGGCGGCGAATTACGCCGACGTGGTGGCGATGCGCCACCCGTACGAGGGCGCTGCGTACGTGGCGTCGCTGCAATCGCCCGTGCCCGTCATCAACGCGGGGGACGGCGGACACTGCCATCCCACGCAGACGCTCGCCGATCTTCTCACGGTGCACCGCGAACTCGGCAGGTTCGACGATCTTACGGTGGGGCTTTGCGGCGATCTGAAATACGGCAGGACGGTGCATTCCCTCATCAACGCCATGCTGCGCTATAAAGGCGTGAAGTTCGTGCTGATCTCGCCGGAGGAACTGAAACTGCCCGATTACGAACTCGACGCCTTGAAAAGAGCAGGCGCGCCGTTCGCGGAAGTGCGCGATCTCGAAGAAGCCATCCCTTCGCTCGACGTGCTTTATATGACGCGCGTCCAGCGCGAGCGGTTCGACGATCCCGCCGCCTACGAACGGGTGAAGGACTGCTACGTTCTGACCGAGGAAAAACTTTCCGCGGCAAAGGAAAAAATGATCGTCATGCATCCGCTGCCGCGGGTCAACGAGATTTCCGCGGACGTGGACGGCGATCCCCGCGCGGCGTATTTCCGCCAGACGATGAACGGCAAACTGATGCGCATGGCGCTCATTTTGAAACTGCTCAAAGAAAAAAACGCGCCCTCCGCCGCGGAAAAGCGCGCGTTCGTTTCCGGCGGGAAGTGCGCCAACAAAAAGTGTATCACGCGGCTGGAAAAACTGCCGCCCCTCTTTACGGCGGAAAACGGCGCGGAAAAGTGCGTTTATTGCGAAACGCACCGGAAGGCATAACGGAAAAATTGCGGCAATCGTTTGCAAAACGGCGCGCAATATTGTATAATGACAGCATGGTTGGAAACGATCGTGCTTTCTTTTTACGGGAGTTCGGATGAAAAACGGCGGTATCCTTAAAAAAGCGTTCAAAAAAACCGTTCCCGTGCTCATAGGCTATCTGTTTTTGGGGTTTTCCTTCGGCGTGCTGCTCACGGCGTCCGGATTCGATTTCTGGTACGCGCCCCTTATGAGCGTAACGCTGTACGCGGGGTCGATGCAGTTCGTGGCGATCGAGCTGATGCTCGGCGCATTCAATCTCGTCAACGCCGCGGTGATGACGCTGCTCGTCAACGCGCGCCATCTCTTTTACGGGCTGAGCCTTATCGAAAAATACAAGGGAACGGGGCTTTATAAAATCTATCTGATGTTCGGGCTGACCGACGAAACGTACGCGCTGATTTCCTCCCTCGAGGAGCCGAAGGGTAAAGAAACGACGCGGCTGATGTTCTTCATCACCCTTTTCGATCATATTTACTGGATCTTGGGCGGCGTTCTCGGCGCGGCGGTCGGCACGCTGTTTTCCTTTCCCTCCGAGGGGCTGGAATTTACCATGACGGCGCTTTTTTTGATCATTTTCGTGGAACAGTGGGAAGCGAGCGAAACGCACGTTCCCGCGATTTCGGGCATAGCGGTTACCTTGGCGTGTCTGCTGTTGTTCGGCACGGAATTTTTTCTCATCGCGGCGATGGTCGTTTTGCTGGCGTTTCTCGCCGCGATGCGGAAAAAACTCGAACCGAAGGAGGCGGCCCTGCCGCCGGAAACGCTGGGCAAAACGCCGGAAAACGGCGGCGGAGGGGAAAAATGACGACGGCGCAACTTCTTTTGACGCTTTTGGTCGTCGCCGCGGTAACCTTCCTCACGCGTTCGCTGGCGTTCGTCGCTTTCGGCGGAAAAACCGTGCCGAAGTTCGTGAAATATCTGGGCTACGTACTGCCCACCGCGATCATCGGGATGCTGGTGGTGTATTGTTTCAAGGATACGAAGATCCTCGAATATCCTTACGCGCTGCCCGAACTCATCGCCGCGGCGGCGGTGATCGCGCTGCATAAATGGAAACACAATCTGCTTTTGAGCATGCTCGCCGGCACGGCGCTTTACATGGCGCTCGTGCAGTTGGTTTTCGTATAAAAAAGCGGATGGCGAAATATAGTTAAAGAGGTATAAAAAATGAACATCGAAAAACTTTTTCCCGAAACCAAAGATTTTATCTGGGGCGGGAACAAATTGAGAGCGTACGGGAAAACGAGCGATAAAAGCTGCATCGCGGAAAGTTGGGAACTTTCCTTTCATCCCGCGGGACCGAGCCGCCTTGCCGACGGCAGAACGCTGGCGGAGACGGCAACGAAGGCGGACTGGGGGAAAAACGCCGCGAAATTTCCCTTTTTCCCCGTGCTCATCAAGTTTATCGATTCCGCGGATAACCTCTCCGTGCAGGTGCACCCTTCCGACGGTTACGCCCTCAAAAACGAAGGGCAGTTCGGCAAAACGGAAATGTGGTATATCGTGGAGGCGGAAGAGGGCGCGGGCATCTACCTCGGCTTCAGGCGGGACGTAACCGCCGAGGAGTTCGGCAGATCGATCGAGGACGGGTCCGTGCTTTCGCTGCTCAACTTTTTCCCCGTGAAGAAAGGCGAACATTACTTTATCGCCTCCGGCACGGTGCACGCCATCGGCAAGGGCTGCGTGATCGCGGAGATCCAGCAGAACAGCAATCTTACCTACCGCGTGTACGATTACGGCAGAAAGGACGCTTCGGGGAAAGGGCGCGAACTGCACGTGGAAAAGGCGAAGAAGGTGGCGGATCTGAAACGTTTCGTCAACGAGCCGTTCGAGGAGGCTGCCGACGGCGGCGTATGCATCGGCAGGTGCGAATATTTCACGGTAACGAAATACGCCGTCGCGGGGAAAAAAGCGCTGTTTGCCGGCGAGGACAGTTTCAACGCCGTAACCTTCGTTTCCGGCAGCGGCGCCATCGCCGGCGCGGCGGCAAACAAAGGGGATACCTTTTTCGTCCCCGCGGGGTACGGGAAATACGAGATCGCGGGGGATGCGGAGATCCTCGTAACGCGCGTGTAACCGGTTTTGCCGGAAGGGAGGTCGGATGAGAAAAAAGATTACGGCGATCGTAACGGCGATCGCGCTGGCGCTTTGTCTCGGCGCCTGTTCGATCGGGTATGTGGACGAAACGTCCTTCGTCAACGAGGTTACGGAAGTTGCCGTCAAGGCGTCCGTGAAGATCATCGCGGAGCACGGCGCGTCGGAAAGCGCGCCGCTGTACATCGGCAGCGGCGCGATATACGATTATGCGGACGGCAGATATTACGCCCTCACGAACAACCACGTCGTGGAGGATATTCCTCAGTACGGAAAGACCGCGCTTCTCGTATTCGACTGCTACGGGAATCTTTACGAAGGCAGGGTCGAAAAAACCTCCGCCGCGGACGATCTCGCCGTCGTTTCCTTCGCGGTTTCCGCCGGCTACGGCACGATGCCGGAAACGCTGGAGATCGCGGCGGAGAACGCGGGGAAAAACGCGTTGGTGGCGGCGGTCGGTTCGCCCGACGGGCAATTCAACGCCGTTACCCTCGGCAGGATTTTGCGTTACGCGCCCGTAACGCTGACGGAAGAAACTTCCGCCAGCCGCGTGGAATACGCCGTCGTCTGCCATACGGCGGTGATTCACGGGGGATCGAGCGGCGGCATGCTCGTGGATAAAAACATGCGCATCGTCGGCATCAATTACGCCGGCGGAAGCGACGAAGAGACGGGGGATTTTATCGAAGGCTATGCCGTCCCCGCGGAAAAAATCAACGCTTTTTTGCGCGCATAAGGAGTGATCATGAAACAAAACGTCCTTTCTAAAACGTTGCCGCGTTATGCGGCGCTGACCGTCGCGGGGGCGATCAACGCCTTCGGCGTTACCGTCTTTCTGCTTCCCGCAAGTCTGATGGACAGCGGGATTTCGGGCACGTCCGTATTTTTGTCCCACTTCGCGCTTTCGCTGAGCCTTTGGCTTTTGATCCTGAACGTGCCGATCTATCTTTTCGCCTATAAAAAACTCGGCTGGAAAATGCTCGTGCGCTCTTTGTGGGCGATCGGCATGTATTCGTTGTTTTCCTTCGTGTTCCAACTCGCGTTTCCGTCGCTGACGGCGGAAACGCCCGTTTCGCCCATCGCGGGGGCGGATCTGCTGCTGTGCGCTTTGTTCGGCGGGCTGGTCTCCGGTGTGGGCAGCGGGCTGACCATCCGTTTCGGCGGCGCCATCGACGGGGTGGAGGTGCTTTCCCTCGTGTTCGCAAAGAAACTCAATCTCACGGTGGGCACGTTCGTGATGATCTTCAACGTCATCCTGTATGTGGTCAGCGGCATCGTTTTCGCCTCTTGGGAACTGCCGCTTTATTCCGTCATTTCCTACAGCGTCGGGCTGAAGGCGGTGGACTTCATCGTCGACGGGCTCGATAAGGGCAAAGCGGTGATGATCATCACCGAATCGCCCGAAACGATGCTCAAAGCCGTCAGCGGTTATTTCGGGCGGGGGATCACGATCTTCGACGCCAAAGGATATTATTCCGATCAAAGCAAGAAAGTCGTTTACGTGGTGGTCAACCGTTTCGAGATCGCGCAGCTTAAAGCCATCGTCGCGGCGACCGACCCCGACGCCTTCGTTACGGTAACGGAGATCACCGACACCATGGGCGCGAACATCAAACTGAGAAAGAAAAACAAATCCGTCGTGCCGGAAGAGGAGATCGCCGTCGAGGAAGCCTCCGCCGGAAACAGCGCCGGAAACGACGAAAACAGCCTGTAACTTCCGCACCCCGAAAAACGTGAAAAATCGTTTTTCGGGGTGTTTTTTTGTCGTTTTTCGCGGCGCGGCGTTTCGATAATAGTTTATCGATAATTTTTTATCAAAATTTTTGAAAACTCCCTTTACAAGTCGGAAATTCTGTGTTAAAATAATACGGAAAGGAGAAAACGATGACCACGGTGATTTCCAAAGCCACCCTGCAGCGGCTGCCCATTTATCTCAATTGCCTGAAAACGGCGGATGACGCGTCCGAATACGTTTCCGCGACGACGCTGGCAAACCGGCTGGGATTCGGCGAAGTTCAGGTGAGAAAGGACCTCGCCAGCATCTGCGACGCGGGCAAGCCGAAAGTCGGGTATCTGAAAAAAGAACTCGTCGCCGTGTTGGAAAATTACCTCGGCGCCGATATGAACGACGCCGTTCTGGTGGGCGTAGGGCACCTCGGCAAAGCGCTTATGGCGTATAAGGGATTTGAAGAATACGGCTTCAAAATCGTCGCGGGGTTCGACGTCGATCCCGCGCTGATCGGCAGAAAGGTCGCCGGAAAAGAGATCTTTTCCGCGGACAGGATGGAAACTCTCATCCGCCGGCTGCATATCCGGATCGGCATCATCACCCTGCCGAAGGAATACGCGCAGGAAACGGCGGATAAACTCATACAGGCGGGCGTGCGCGCCATCTGGAATTTTTCGCCCACCTACATCATGGTGCCGGACAACGTCGCGGTGAAAAACGAAAACATGGCGTCGTCGCTGGCGGTGCTGGTCAGGCAGCTTAAAGAACTTTCCGCGGCGGAAAAGGGATCCGCCGCGCATAAAAACGAAAAAGAACGGGGATAAACGTATGGTAAAAGTTACGGTCTGTATCGGCAGTTCCTGCCACATCAAGGGAGCGAGGGAAGTCGTTGAAACTTTTCAGGAGCGCATTGCGAAAAACGATCTTTCCCGCAAGGTCGAACTCGGCGGCACGTTCTGCGTGGGCCGCTGCAACGAGGACGGCGTCAGCGTTACCGTGGACGGCGAATATTACGCCGTGAAACCGGAAAACGCCGCGGCGTTTTTCGACGACATCATCGCAGGGCTGGCGGGTTAAAGGGTGCGCGGATGAATTCTTATCTGGAATTTAAAAACGCCGAATGCCGCGACTGTTATAAGTGCCTGCGTTTCTGCCCCGTCAAAGCCATCGAGGTCGTGAACCGGCAGGCGCGCATCATCGAAAGCCGCTGCATCCTCTGCGGCAAGTGCACGGAAGTATGCCCGCAGAACGCAAAGCGGGTGCATACCGAGCGCGACGAAGTGAAAAAACTGCTCGCGTCGGGGGCGAAAGTCGTCGCCTCCGTGGCGCCTTCTTTCGTTTCGAGTTTCGAAATCGACGATTTTTCCGTCATGAAAACCGCCCTCTGCATGCTGGGTTTTGCCGACGCGGAGGAAACGGCCGTGGGCGCGCGCATGGTAACGGCGGAATATAAAAAACTGCTCAAAACGGGGAAATACCGCAATCTGATCACGTCGGCGTGCCCCGCCGTCAACCGCATGATCCAACTTTATTATCCGGACGCGCTCAAATACCTTGCGCCGGTGGACAGCCCCATGCTCGCCCACGTAAAAATGCTGAAAGCGGCGGATCCTTCCCGCAAGGTCGTGTTTATCGGGCCGTGCATCGCCAAAAAGCGCGAGGGGGCGGAAAGCGGCATCGTGGACGGCGTTCTCACGTTTGAAGATCTCAGCGAACTTTTCGCCGAAAAGGGCGTCGACCTCGCGCGCGTCGCGGCGGAGGAAGTCAAAGGCGGCGGGGAAGCCAACCGCGCGAAATATTATCCCATCAGCCGCGGCATCATCAAATCCTTCGATAAATACGTGGACGGCTACGAATACGTCGCCGTGGACGGCGCGGATAAGTGCCGCGAGGTTCTGGAAAACATCGGTTCGCTTTCGGGGATGTTTTTAGAACTCAACACCTGCGAATACGCCTGCGTCAACGGGCCGTGCAGTCTGATCAGGAAGGGCAGCGCGGTAAAGGCCAACGCGGCGATCCGCAAATATACCAACAAGGATATCGAAAACGGGCTTTCCGCCGCGGCGGACCTGCCCGCGGGGACGGATTTCCACCGCGAATACACCCGTCTCGTTCCCGGGGACAGGAATCCCTCCGAACGGGAGATCGCGGAAATTCTGGCGCGCACCGGCAAGACGGAGAAAAAGGACGAACTCAACTGCGGCGCGTGCGGGTACAACAGCTGCCGCGAAAAGGCGTGGGCGGTCGCCAACGGCTATGCGGAGATCGAAATGTGTTTGCCCTATATGCGCGAGCGCGCCGAATCGATGTCCTACGAAATCATTCAGAGCAGCCCCAACGGCATCATTATGCTCGACAGCGCCTTCAACATCACGGAGATCAACCAGAAAGCCAAAGAGATTTTCGGCATAACCGAAAAGGACGTGAAGGGCCTGCCCGCCTTCGATTTCATCAATCCCACGGAATTCGTTCTCGCGCAGGAAGAGGGGAAGGACGTGCATAACAAGCGCATCAGGATCGAAAAGACCGGCAAGACCATCGAACTTTCGGTGATCCTGCTGAAAAAGCAGAACGTGCTTTACGGCGTGATGAAGGACATCACCGAAGAGGCGGATTACGACGAAAAACTCAACGCCGTGAAGATGAAAACGCTTTCGACGACGGACGAGGTCATCAAAAAGCAGATGCGCGTGGCGCAGGAGATCGCCTCTCTCCTCGGCGAAACGACGGCGGAAACCAAGGTCGCCCTCCTGAAACTCAAAAAGACGCTGCAAGACGGCGGCGCGGAGGATCGATAACATGCCCCTGCGCCTCGAAAGCGGCTATACGTCGCTCAATAAAAAGAACGAGGAACTTTGCGGCGACAAGGTGGAGATCCGCCGCAACGGCGCATATACCACCCTCGTGCTGGCGGACGGGCTGGGCAGCGGCGTCAAGGCGAACATCCTTTCGACGCTGACGAGCAAGATCCTCTGCACGATGGTCAGCGAAAATATTTCGATCTACGACTGCGTGGAAACCATTCTGCAGAGCCTGCCGGTGTGCAAGGTGCGGGGGGTGGCGTATTCCACTTTCACCGTCATCCACATTTCCGAGGAAGGCAAGGGCTATCTTCTGGAATTCGACAACCCCGCCGCCATTTACCGCCGCAACGGCGTGTGCGGCGATTTCGATCGGGAGGAGATGCTCGTCTGCGGCAAAAAGGTGTATAAAACGGAACTTTCCCTTGCGGAAGGGGATATGATCGTTACGATGAGCGACGGCGTGATCCACGCCGGCATCGGCATGACGATGAATTTCGGCTGGCAGAGGAAAGACGTCGTCGAATACCTCAACAGGGCGATCAAGCCGGAAATGAGCGCGCGCTGCGTCGCATGGCTGCTGGCGGCGGCGTGCAACGACCTCTATCTCGACAGCCCGGGGGACGATACCACCGTGCTCGCCGTAAAGGTGAGAAAGGCGCTGAAAGTCGATTTGATGATCGGTCCGCCCGTCGACAGATCGCAGGACGATTTCTATATTTCCCGTTTTCTGAGCGGGGAGGGGAAAAAAGTCGTCTGCGGGGGCACGAGTTCGCAGATCGTGGCGCGCCACCTCGGCAAAACCGTCAGGGCGAGCATCGATTTCCCCGATAAGGACGTGCCTCCCATCGGCTATATCGACGGCATCGATCTCACCACGGAAGGCGTGCTCACCATGCGCAAACTTCTGGAATATTCCGAAAAATACCTTTCGGTGAGCGATCTTTCGCCGAAATATTATACGAAAAAGGACGGCGCGAGTCTGCTTGCGGAACTGCTCTTCGAAGAGGCGAGCGACATCACCTTTTACGTGGGTCAGAGCATGAACAAAGCCCACGAGGGGCTGCCCATCGACATCACGATGAAGTTGAAACTGGTGGAAACGCTTTCCAAAAATCTCTTGAAAATGGGCAAAAACGTGGAAGTGTTTTACGATTGAGCCGCCGCGCGCAAAGGCGGGGCGAACGGAAAGTGCGATATTGACGCATCATATATGCGTTCGATATAATAAAATTTTTAAAAAAGGAGAAAGAACAATGGCAAGATTTACTTTACCGAGAGATCTGTATTTCGGGAAAGGCTGCATGGAGGACGTGCTGAGAAACCTCAAGGGCAAAAAGGCGATCATCGTCGTCGGCGGCGGCTCGATGAAACGTTTCGGGTTTCTCGACAAGGCGGTCAACGCGCTGAAAGAAGCGAACATCGAAGTGGAACTTTTCGAAAACGTGGAACCCGATCCTTCCGTGGAAACGGTGATGCGCGGCGCGGAAGCGATGCGGAAATTCCAACCCGACTGGATCATTTCCATGGGCGGCGGGTCGCCCATCGACGCGGCGAAAGCGATGTGGGCGTTCTATGAATATCCCGACGTTACTTTTGAACAGCTCATCACGCCTTTCAGTTTCCCCGAACTCAGGCAGAAGGCGAAGTTCCTCGCGATCCCGTCCACTTCCGGCACGGCTACGGAAGTTACGGCGTTTTCGGTCATCACCGACTATGCGAAGGGCATCAAATATCCCTTGGCGGATTTCAACATCACGCCGGATATCGCCGTGGTCGATCCGCTGCTCGCGGAAACCATGCCCCCGAAACTCGTGGCGCATACCGGTATGGACGCGCTGACCCACGCCATCGAAGCGTATGTTTCCACGATGAACGGCCCCTTCACCGATCCTCTGGCGCTGAGGGCGATCCAGATGGTGTTCGAATATCTGCCGGCGTCCTTTAACGGCGATATGAACGCCCGCGAACAGATGCATTATGCGCAGTGTCTCGCCGGCATGGCGTTTTCCAACGCGCTGCTCGGCATCGTGCACTCCATGGCGCACAAGACGGGCGCGGCGTTCTCCACGGGGCACATCCCGCACGGCTGCGCCAACGCCATCTATCTGCCGTACGTCATCAAATACAACGCCAAGGACGCGACCGCGCTGAAAAGATACGGCGATATCGCCCGTTTCGTCGGCTTGAAGGGCAAGAACGACGAAGAACTGATGCTCGCCCTCTGCGCGAAGATCGACGATTACAACAAACAGCTCAACATTCCCAAGACCTTGAAGGAATTCGGCATCGACGAAAAGGAATTCAAGGAAAAGGTGAGCGCTATCGCGGAAAACGCCGTCGGCGACGCGTGCACGGGCAGCAACCCGCGCTCCATCACGCCCGCGCAGATGGAAAAACTGTTCACCGCGATTTATTACGGGGATAAAGTAGACTTTTAATGAAAGAGTACGACGTCGTCGCGGTGGGGCTCGGTCCCGCCGCGACCAGCGCGGCGATTTACACGGCGATGGGCGGGTATAAAACCCTGCTCGTCGGCGAAAAGGGCGGCTCGCTTTACCGCGCGGAAAAAATCGCAAACTA